>NZ_JBKGHJ010000017.1:0-40689 GCF_046520365.1 Corallococcus sp. 4LFB | reverse complement strand
GGCCGGTGAGGCCGCCCTCAAGCAGGGCGCGAAGGCCGCCGCGGGCACCGCCGCCAAGGCGCTGGGCCGGTTCGCCCCGGGCGTCAACGTGGCCATCGCCGCGGTGGACGTGGCCAACGCGGGCGCGACGCTGATGGACAAGAACGCGGGCGTCGGCAAGAAGGTGACGTCGGTCATCACCGCCGTCGGTTCCATCGCCGCGGCCACCAACATCCCCATCGTCAGCCAGGTGGGCGCCGCGGTCTCCACGGTCTCCAGCATCGTGGGCGCCTTCTTCAAGTAGGCGTTCAAGAACCTCGCGGTTTGTCAGAGCGGCTCGGCTGGACTAGATCTCAGTCCATGCCGAGCCGTCGCTTTGTTCCCCATTGGCGCGGACGCGGACTCGTCGTCTATCTCCCGGGAGCATTCGTGACCCCCCCTCAAGGGAATGCAGGATCGGGCCGTGGCGTCGAGCGGCTGCTGAAGATGAGCCCGGTGGTGAGCAGCGTCTCCGCTGAAGCCCTCAAGCTCCCCAGCGTGCAGGCCCCCTCCCTGGAGGGCATCGCCGTGCGCGTCCCCACGCCGGACGACCTCACGGAAGAGGACCTGCTGCGCGCCTTCCACGAGAAGCGCCGCGCCCTGGCCACCACGCGCGAGCGTCAGAAGGGCGAAGCGCTGGAGCCGGGCGACGACGTCCAGCTCAACATCGTGGGCTATTGCGACGGCAAGCTCATCCCCTTCTCCGCGCGCTTCGGCATGACGACGGAGCTGGCGCCCATCGAGGCGCTGCCCGGGTTCTGCGAGGCCCTGGCCGAAGGCGGCAAGGTGGGCGAGTCCATGCAGATCGCCCTGGAGCTCCCGGCGGACTACCCGGTCGAAGGCCTCCAGGGGAAGCCCGCCCGCTTCCTGGTGGACATCGTCGGCGCCCACCAGGTGACGATGCTTCCGGACAGCTCCCCGGAGTTCCTCCAGAAGCTGGGGATGGGCAGCACGCTGGAAGAGGTGTTCAGCAACATCCGCGAGGAGCTGGAGGACGAGGTCGCGGGGCAGCTGTGGGCCCGGGCCCAGGACATGGTCCTGGACGAGGTGGCCCGGCGCGCGCCGGTGGAGCTGCCCCGGGTACTGGTGGAGGAGGAGCTGCGCCGCCGCTGGGTCCAGGCCGAGGGCCAGGCCATGGTCGCCTACCACTTCGACGTGGACGAGCAGCAGGAAGCGCTCCAGGGCTGGCTGACGGACCCCACCACGCGCGCGGACACCGAGCGCCGGCTGCACATCGGCATCGCGCTGAAGGCCGTCACGGAGGCGGAGAAGCTGCAGCTCACGCCGGAGAAGCTGGAGCAGCTGATCCGCGACTACGTGGAGCCCTTCGGGTTGACCGCGGAGGACGCCCACGCCGCCCTGCGCGAGTCGCCCGAGACGACCCGCCGCCTGACCGAGATGGGCTGGTACCTGCTCGCCGTGGAGCACGTGATGAACAAGGCGAAGGTCACCTTCGAGGGCGCGGAGCAGGGCTGAGCCGGCCCCGCTTCGGGCGTCAGCCCTCGCTGAACCACAGGCCCAGGCCGCCCAGCAGGCCCAGGCCCAGGAACATCACCGCCATTCCCCACGTCTGGCGGCGCGACCACCGCAGCCCTTCGCCGTACCGGTGGCCACACCACAGGATGAGGACGGCGAACCCCAGGCAGATGGACACGGGCCCGGCGGCGATCAGCATCCGGCGCTCCGTGCCGCTCACGTCCGCGACCGCCAGCACGCCCAGCGGCCCGAAGCCGACGACGAGCACGGCCAGCACGAGCCAGAAGGCACCCCGCCCCTCCCAGGTGTCCAGCTCCAGGTAGTGCACGACGCGCCGCCACCAGGCGCGGGGCGGTTCCGGGGGCGGCGACTCAGGGCTGCGCTGGGGGGTGTCGGGGAACACGGGCAGCTGTTCTAGCACGGGGGCCATTGCCGAACGCGATGCGCCAACCCCTGAATCCAGCTACGGCTGACAAGGATATGAATTGTAGCGTGACCGGCTGCAATCCTTGCCGGCCGAGCGTCCCACGCCGGGGTCGATGCTGCGGTGCCCCGCGCCACCGCTCAGAACTTCTGGCGTGCGCGTCCGTTGAACGACGCCATGGCCTTCCACGTCCCGCTTCCCCTGCGCGCACTGCTGCCCTTGGGGTTCACCGCCCTCCTCGTGATGTTGTCGCCCCGGGTCCTCGCGGCCCGGGCCACCACACGCTCCCTGGGCGGCGCGAACCGCTACCTGACCCATGTCACCACCGACAAGCCGCTCTACCGCCCCGGGGAGCAGGTGCTGGTGCGGGGCCTGGTGCTGGAGGCCCTGAGCCGCAAGCCCTACGCGGGCTCACTCCAGGCACAGCTGGAGGTGCGGGGGCCCAAGGGGGACGTCGTCACCACCAGCACGGCCTCCACGGCGGACGCCGTCTGGGGCTACGCCTGGCCCATCCCCGCCGGCCAGCCCGGCGGCGAGTACACCCTGCGCGTCACCTACCCGTGGACCGGCGCGGCCCCCGCGGAGCGGAAGTTCGACGTGCGCGCCTACCGGGCCCCCCGGCTCAAGTCCCAGATTGAATTCCTCCGCGACGGCTACGGGCCGGGCGACACCGTCACCGCCACGCTGGACGTGAAGCGCGCGGAGGGCGGCGTGCCGGAGGGCGCCAAGGTGACGGCCAACGCGCTCGTGGATGGCGCCACCGTGGCGCAGGTGCCGTGCACGGTGGACGCGAAGGGGCGCTGCACGGTGCGCTTCCCGCTGCCCACGGCGATGGAGCGCGGCGAGGGCACGCTGGCCTTCACCATCGAGGACGGGGGCGTGGTGGAGTCCGCGGCGAAGACGATCCCCATCCTCCTCCAGACGCTGGACCTGGCCCTGTACCCGGAGGGCGGCGACCTGGTGGCGGGGCTCGCCTCGCGCGTCTACTTCGAGGCGCGCACCCCCTCGCGCAAGCCGGCGGACCTGGTGGGCCGCGTGGTGGAGGTGGACAGCGGCCGGGTGGTCGCCCGCGTGCGTTCGGAGCACGAGGGCCGTGGCCGCTTCGAGCTGACCCCACAAGCGGGGGTGCGGTACGCGCTGCGCATCGACTCGCCGTCGGGCATCCAGAAGCGCTTCCCGCTGCCGGAGGTGAAGCCGACGGGCGCCGTCATCCGCGTGCGCGAGGACGTGGTGCCCGCGGGCCGGCTGGTGCAGCTCGCCGTGGGCCTGTCCGGCGTCGGCCGCGCGTCGGTGACGCTGAGCCAGCGCGAGGTGCGCGTCGCCTCGGCGGTGATTGGCGATGTGAAGGGCGGGCCGGTGACGCTGGATCCGGGCGAGGCGGATGGCGTGCTCGTCGCCACGGTGTGGGACCACGACGGGCGGCCCCTCGCGGAGCGGCTGGTGTTCCGCCAGCCCTCGAAGGAGCTGACGGTGGAGCTGAAGGCGGACCGCGAGCGCTACGTGCCCGGTGGCCCGGTCCAGCTCACGGCCCGGACGACGCGCGGCGGCCAGCCGGTCTCCGCGCTGGTGATGCTCACCGTGACGGATGACGCGGTGCTGGAGCTCCTGGAGAAGCGCGACCAGGCGCCGCAGCTCCCGGTCATGGTGCTGCTGGAGCCCGAGGTGAAGGAGCTGGCCGACGCGCAGCTCTACCTCGACGCGAAGAATCCGAAGTCGAAGCTGGCGGTGGACCTGCTGCTGGGGACGCAGGGCTGGCGGCGCTTCGCGCTGACCGACACGCAGGGCTTCCTCGCCCGGCATGGTGACGCGGCGATGCGCGTGCTCGCGGTGCGCTGGCCGCAGGAGCCCGTCCGCAAGCCCCGGCCGTCCGTCAGCAGGGCCGGGCGTGGCGTCGCCATGGCGGGCTGGGGCAGGCGCAGCCCCTGATGGACCGGGACGCCGTGCGCGATGAGGACGCCTTCGCCGGCCAGGCTGAGGGCGCGGTCCTCCCCGGCATGGCCCCTGTCGCCGCGGCGGCTCCGGCCCCCATGCCCCCGGCGGCAGAGGCCCCGGCCCCCGTGCTCCAGGTGGCGAAGGAGGAAGAGGCGCGGATGGAGGGGAATGCCTTCCGCGCGAAGAAGGACATGCGCTTCGACAAGCAGGTCCGCCAGGGGCAGCTGCTCTACCTGCGCGAGTTCGCGCACACCGCGCGGCCGAACCGCAAGGCGGGAGACCGGATCGACTTCGCGGAGACGCTCTACTGGAACGCCGGGGTGCGCACGGATGCCCGCACCGGCGAGGCGCGGGTGTCCTTCGCGATGAGCGACTCGGTGACGACGTTCAAGGCGGTCGCGGGGGCGGTGGGCGGTGACGGCGCGCTCGGCTCGGCGGTGGCGGAGCTGGAGTCCGTGCAGCCGTTCTACGCGGAGCCCAAGCTGCCGCTCGAGGTGACGTCCGGGGACGTGGTGCGGCTGCCGGTGGCGCTGGTGAACGGGACGCAGGCGCGGCTTTCGGGCGCGGGGGTGAAGGTGGAGCTGAAGGGCGACGTGAAGGTCTCCGGCGGCCCCACGCTGGACCTGGCCTCACAGGCGCGGGGCCGGCAGCTCTTCTCCCTGGAGATTGGCCAGGAGGCGCGGCCGGTGGACGTGAAGCTCACCGCGAGCGCGGGCGAGTACACGGACGTCGTCACCCGCACGCTGTCCATCAAGCCCGGGCTTCCCGGGCCGCGTGTCCTTCGGCGGGCTGCTGTCCGCGAAGGCAGCGGCGGAGCACCGGGTGGTGCTGCCCAGGAGCCTGGTGCCCGGCAGCGTGCGGACGTCCATCGCGGTGTACCCGGGCCCGCTGGCCAACATGACGGAGTCGCTGGCCCGCCTCATCCAGGAGCCCTCCGGCTGCTTCGAGCAGACCAGCTCCACGACGTACCCCATGACGATGGCGCAGCAGTACTTCCAGACGCACACCGGCGTGAACCCGGAGCTGGTGGCGAGCGCGCGCGAGAAGCTGGAGCGCGGCTACCAGCGGCTGGTGGGCTACGAGACGTCCGAGAAGGGCTACGAGTGGTTCGGGCAGAACCCGGGCCACGAGGCGCTGACCGCGTTCGGCCTGCTGCACTTCACGGACATGCGCCAGGTGCGCGAGGTGGACACCGCGATGCTGGAGCGCACGCGCGAGTGGCTGCTCCAGCAGCGGGATGGCCAGGGCGGCTTCAATCGCAAGCGCCGCGCGCTGCACGTGTGGGTGGAGGACGCGGACACGTCGAACGCATACATCCTCTGGACGCTGCTGGAGAGCGCGGGCCAGCCGGCCTCGCAGGCGAAGGCGCTGTCGCGCGAGGTGGCCTCGCTGAAGGCCGCCGCGGCGAAGAGCACCAACAGCTACGTGGTGGCCCTGGCGGCCAACACACTCGCGCTCGCGGGAGACACCGCCGAGGCCCGGACGCTGATGGGCCGGCTCGCCTCCTCACAGGGGAAGGACGGCGTGGTGGGAGGCGCGACGCAGTCCATCGTGGGCAGCTCCGGAGAGACGCTGAACATCGAGACCACCGCGCTGGCGGCGCTGGCGTGGATGCGCGAACCCGCCTACGTGGGCAACGTGGAGCGCGCGATGAAGTTCCTCGCGGAGTCCAGCGACGGTGGCCGCTACGGCGCGACGCAGAGCACGGTGCTCGCGCTGCGCGCCATCATCGCCTACGACAAGGCGCGCGCGTCCAAGCTCACCCCGGGCCTGGTGCGCGTCTACGTGGACGGCCACCCGGTGGGCGAGCCGGTGCGCTTCGATGGCTCCTCCCAGGAGGCCCTCAAGCTGCCCGACGTGAGCGCGCTGCTGGGCACGGGTGAGCGCCGCGTGGAGCTGCGGATGGAGGGGGCGCGGAGCTGCCGTACTCGGTGGAGGTCACCTACAACAGCGTGACGCCGGACAGCTCGAAGGACACGGCGGTGACGCTGGAGGTGGCGCTGGCGAAGACGGCCCTCACCGAGGGCGAGCCCACGGAGGCGCGGGTGGTGGTGGCCAACCGCACGGGCCAGCGGCTGCCCACGGCGGTGGCCATCTTCGGCGTGCCGGGCGGCCTGGAGGTGCGGCACGACCAGCTCAAGGAGCTGGTGAAGCGGCAGGTGGTGGATGCGTACGAGGTGCTCGGGCGCGACGTCGTCCTGTACTGGCGCGGCATGGAGCCCCACAAGCGCATCGACGTGCCGCTGTCCCTGGTGGCCGCGGTGCCCGGCACGTACACGGGCCCGTCCAGCCGCGCGTACCTGTACTACGCGGACGAGCACAAGACGTGGAGCGAGGGCGTGAAGGTCACCATCGCCCCGAAGCCGTAGCCGCGTGGGGAGGATTGGACAGACGGTGGACCGCACGGGGGGACCGCCCCCCGGCATCGGGCGGTCCTCACGTTAGGCTTGGCTCCATGGCAAACCGGCACCGCGTCTATCTGGTCCCCGGCTTCTTTGGCTTTACCCAGATGGGTGACAAGGAAACGGAGCGCATCGCCTACTTCCAGAACGTCCCCCGGCTGCTCGAGCAGCGGTTCAAGGAGCGCGGCATCGACGCGCGGGTGCATCCCGTGGCCTCCTCCCCTACTTCCGGGCTGGAGGCGCGTGCCCGCGACGTGTTCCGGGAGATGGCTCTCACCGCGAACGAGGACGACGCGCAGCTGCACCTCGTCGGGCACTCCACGGGCGGGCTGGATGCGCGGAGCGTCGTCTCACCGCGCATGGCCGGGGAGGCTCCGGCGTTCGTGAAGCGCGTGCGCTCGGTCGTGACCCTCTCCACCCCGCACTACGGCACCCCGCTGGCCAGCTTCTTCCACCAGGGCGACGTGGGGAAGACGCTGCTGCGCTACCTGTGGCTCTTCACCTTCCTCACCCTGCACCGCAAGGCCATGCCCTTCCGGACCGCCGCGCTCCAGGCGTGCTACTGGCTCGTGCTGAGGAGCGAACAGGCGAAGCTCCCGCCCAACCTCTTCAATCAGATTGTCCGGCTGACGGCGGACCTCTCCGAGAGCGAGCGCGAAGACCTCATCCGGTTCTTCAGCCAGGTGGGCGAGAACCAGGCGCTGATCCAGGACCTCATGCCGGCCAGCCTGCGAGCGTTCAACGCGGACACGGCGGACCGGGAGGGCGTGCGCTACGGCTGCGTCGTCACGGGCGCGCCGCCGCCCACGCTGGCCCTCCGCGTGCTGCTCACCCCGGACGCGCTCCTCTACGGCATCTTCTCCTTCCTGTATGGGAAGAGCGCGCCCCTGTCCCGGGAGCTCCAGGTTCCCGAGCGCACGGAGGCCCAGTCCCAGGCCCTCCAGGCGGTCTTCGGCGGGAAGTTCGAGTCCTGGAGCGACGGCATCGTCCCGAGCCGCTCCCAGGTCTGGGGACGGGTCCTCCACGTCGCGAAGGCGGACCACATGGACGTCATGGGCCACTTCGACCAGCCCCCGGAGTACATCAGCTGGCTGAAGTCGGGCTCCCACTTCCAGGAGCCTCAATTCCAGGCGGTGTGGGAACGAATCATCGACTTCACGGTGGGCGGCGGCGCGACTGTTCACCCGGGCAACTGAGGCGGCGCCGCGTGCCCGCCGGCGGGTGACGTCCGGCGCGTCCCGACGGAGAGTCACCCCATGCGCCATGGACTCGTGACCCCGTTCCTCGCCTCCCTCCTGCTATGCGCCGTCCCCGAAGCGGAGGCCCAGGCGCCCCGGCCGCCGACGCGCCAGGAGGGCAACCTCGCCCCGGGACGCGGGGGTGACAGTCAGCAGTCCGTGCCGCGACAGGGCGACATCCCCGCGGGCGCGCCCGTGGAGACCGCGCCCCCCAACGTCCCGGAGTTCAAGCCCGCGTTCCCGCAGCAGACGCGCGCCCCGGCGGTGAAGACGCGCACGCCCATCGTCGTGACGGAGATCGCCTCGGGCTTCAACAAGCCATGGGCCATCGCCTTCCTGCCGGATGGCCGCTTCCTCGTCACGGAGAAGCCCACGGGCTCGCTCTACATCGTCACCGCCGCGGGCAAGAAGTCGCCCCCGGTGGCGGGCCTCCCCAAGGTCGACGGCCGGGGCCAGGGCGGGCTGCTCGACGTGGAGGTGGGGCCCGACTACGCGAAGAGCGGGCTCATCTACTGGACCTATTACGAGCCGCGCGAGGGCGGCAACGGGCTCGCGGTGGCGCGCGCGCGGCTGGTGGACGGCCCGAAGCCGCGCATCGAGGGGCTTCAGGTCATCTTCCGCATGCAGCCCACGCTCGAGTCCACGCTGCACGCGGGCGGACGGCTCGTCTTCACGCCGGACGGCAAGCTCTTCGTCACGCTCGGCGAGCGCTCCATCCTCCCGGGCCGCGTCCAGGCGCAGGACCTCAAGAGCGACTTCGGCAAGGTGGTCCGCATCCTCCCGGACGGCTCCATCCCCCAGGACAATCCCTTCGTGGGCAGGAAGGACGCCCGGCCGGAGATCTGGTCCTCCGGACACCGCAACATCCTCGCCGCGGCCCTGGATGCCCGGCAGCGGCTCTGGATCGTGGAGATGGGACCGCGCGGAGGCGATGAACTCAACCGCCCGGAGGCCGGCAAGGACTACGGCTGGCCCACGATTGGCTATGGCGAGGAATACTCGGGCGAGCCCATCCACAAGACGACGCAGGCCGCCGGCATGGAGCAGCCTGTCTATTATTGGGATCCGGTCATCTCGCCCTCGGGGCTCACCATCTACTCGGGGTCGCTCTTCCCGGAGTGGAAGGGGAACTTCTTCATCGGCGGCCTGTCCAGCCAGGCGCTGGTGCGGCTCGTCCTGAAGGACGACCGCGTAGTCGGAGAGGAGCGCCTGCTCACGGAGCGCAACGCGCGCATCCGCGAGGTGGTCCAGGGGCCCGACGGTGCGCTCTACCTGCTCACGGATGATTCGAACGGCCGCCTGTGGAAGCTCACCCCGGGGGGCCGACGGTGAGCCAAGCGGGAGGACTCAGAGCCCTGACAGCTTGCGGTCCCGCACCTTCAGCCACGCCTGCTTCCGGGACAGGTAGGTGGAGCAGATGCGCCGCCAGGTCCACACGTCGCTCCGGGTCCACCAGTCCCCGAGCGGCTTGTCACCCAGCAGGTCGACGCCCAGGTCCCGCAGGTTGCCGAGGTTGCGGAAGCCCACCCCGTTGAGCCCTTCGTAGGCGTTGGACTCCAAGAGCAGCACCTTGTCCGTCTTCACGTGGTGGTCCACGACGAGGAAGGTGTGGCCGGAGTCCCACTGCCTGCGCCAGCCCTGGATGAGCGTCCACGGATGGGGAGGCGAGTCCTCGGAGGACGGGAGGATCGCCATGCCGCTCTCGATGGCGGCGGTGACCGGGGAGAAGTAGTCCTCCGTGGAGGCGACCATCATCTGCCGGTGCCTGCGCGCATCCCAGGCGAACTCCGCGCCGTGCGCGTCGGAGAACGCCTTCACGGTCAGCGCCTCCACGAAGGTGCAGCAGTTGTTCCGCTGCGGAGGCGCCAGCGGGACGTGGATGCCGGGGAGCGGCCACGGGTAATACGCCCGGTCCAGGTCGTAGCGATACGCGGTGAAGTCCTTCAGCAGCCTGATGAGCGTCTCCTCTGACACGGCGAGGGGCTCGTCGTCGTACGTCCGCCGCTGCACCGGCGGGGGCTTCGGCGCGAGGAGGACCGCCGCGTAGGCCTGCGACCTCCAGCGCGTGCAGATCCACGTGTCGAGCGCGCTCAGCGTCGGAACCTCCAGCCGCGCGTAGTCGGTGTCCTTCGTCGGGTAGCCCTTCCTGTGCTCGAGCACGAAGTAGGTGCCGGGCTCGACGTAGCCCTCGAACTGCGCATCCGTGTCTGGCAATACGAAGCCACGCAGCCGGATGGTGAGCTTCGCGACAAGTTCGGTCTCCGCCATGGTGCGTCTCCCGAGTGAGCTGAAGCGCACGCAGCGTACCGCACCGGCGTCCTCGGAAACCCGACAACCCCATCGGATTGCCGGGTGAGAGAACGCCGGTGTGAACGCCCTTCGTAGAGGCCCGGCGACTACGGCACCGCGCTCACGTCCACGTCGATGACGCGCGGCTCCTCGGTGCTCGTCGTGCCGGTGACCGGGGGCATCACGGCGGACACCTGGAGCGTCAGCGCCCATTCACCCGTGCTCAGCTGGGTGGGCACGTACTTCCAGGAGAGGTGCACGGCCCCCGTGGTCTCCCCTTCGGCCCACAGCGCCTCGCGCGCCCGCTGCTCGATCTCCGCCGTCGTCAGCCGCGTCCGGAGCAGGTGGCCAAAGCGCGCCAGGGGCGGCCAGCTGATGAGCGCGCGCTGGAAGCTGCCATCCGGGCCGTGGGACACCACCGCGCGGTGGCCCTCCACGCGGATGCCGTTGATGGCGCGCATCACGAAGGTCTTGTGGCGGTGGAGCGTAGGCGCTTCAGCGACCCCGTTCGTCTCGCTCTGGCTGAAGGACTTCACCTGCCGCACCGCCCCCAGCTCCGCCGTGGGGATGCCCCAGCGCTGCAGGCGCGCCAGCGCGGCCCGCTGCAACAGGGCGGGATCCTGCGGCGTCTCCGGGCCGCTCCCCACCTTGTTCAGCACCAGCACCTGGCCTTCGGACGGGTCGCGCTCGATCGTCCAGGTCTGGGACTCCATGTCGAAGCGGGTGCCCACCGGCACCTCCGCCTGGGAGAAGGGCTCGGTCGTTCCCACCAGCGAACGCTGCAGCACGGCGGCATCGAACGCCGAGCCGGGAAGCAGCGTGGTGGGGATTCCTCCAGTGGGAGGCGTGGCAAGCGCCGTGGAATCGAAGATGAAGCCGAGGGTCGCGCGGGAGGCCTGCGTGGCGGGGGCGGCGTCGGGCTCCATGAGGGTGCTGCCGCTGTCGCAGCCAGACGCGACGGCGAGCGGAAGGACGGTCAGGAATCGGATCAGCAGATGGGTCTTCATGGCGGTTCGTTCTTTCTTGTCGAAGGCGAGGGCGGCAGCGATCACTCAGGCAGCTTCTGCCCGTTGGAGGGGTCGCAGCCCCCCACGTAGAAGTAGGAGGAGGCGACCTTGCTGCCGGTGTTCTTGCGGTCCCGCCAGCCGCCAAACTCGAACATCGCCACACGTGCCGCCTTGGTTTCACCGAAGACGATGGACACCGGGCAGTCGTCGTTGTTCTTGCCGATGTCCCAGTCGTAGGCCTCGTCAATCCAGTTCTCGCCCACGCCATCGCTCCGCGAGCCCGACACGTAGCGCCGCACGTAGCGCTTCACGAAGTTGCCGCACGACGAGTCCCCGTGAAAGGCATTCCACACGCTGAAGCCGCTGGAGGGCGTCACGAGCGCCTGGCGGTAGCCGCCCTGCTTCCAGACCTGGTAGTCGCCAGACTGGCAGGCCTTCACGACGGCGATGTTCAGCTTGCCGTTGCCCAGGTTCATGTGGATGTCCGTGATGGCCGAACACGCGTCCACGTTGGTTCCCATCACCAGCCAGCTGCGCAGGAACGACTCGTTGTGGCCGCCATGGGTGTGCACGAAGAGGACGTCCGCGTCGTCCACGCCGGCATTGGCCTGGGTGTCCTTCGCGTCGGTCGCCGCCCCCTTGGAGGCGTCCGTCCAGAGGTCGGCGCGGGCGCTCGAGTTGTTGATGGTGCGCACGTCAGACCAGAGGCCGGAGCTCACGAGCGAGTTGAAGTAGCCCGCGAACTCCGCCGCCGTCTTCGTATGCACGGAGTGCGATGAGGCGTCGCACTGCCCCGCACCTCCGAAGTTGGCGATGCCGTAGACATGGGTCTCGTTCGCCAGCGCCGCCGCGGGCAGGAGCAGGGCCCCCGCCAGCGCCGCGCTCCGCCACGGCTGTGTCTGCTTCCAGAATTGCATGGTCCGAGTCTCCGCCCCGTCAGGGGTGTGTGGATGGCCTGCCGCGGCCGGAGGTGCGCGGCGTTCGCCGTGCCTTCTTCCGGCCCTGGCCCCTCAACGAAACCCGGAGGAATTTCCCCTCACCCCCCTCTCAATAAAAATGCGGAGGGCTCGAGACCTGCCGGAACCCGGGGCCCGGCCACGGCGTGGGGAACACGCTGGAGGTCCGCGGGAAGGCCACCAGCCGCCGCACGTGCTCCAGCACGGCGCAGAGTCGAAGCGCCTCCCAGTCCGGCCAGCTCACGGACGCATAGGGCCGCTTCACCACGGGCCTGGCGCCACTGGCGGCACGGTGATGTCCCGTGTCCGCCAGTCCCGGTACTCCTCCGAAGAGGCCAGGGTGAATCCACCACCCCCTCTTGATTGGAGAAGACCCCGTGCGTGCTGCTTCGCTCCTTGCAATGCTCCCTCGCTGGCTCGCCGTGTGCCTGGGCCTCTTCGGCGCTCAGGCCCTTGCGGGATACACGTCCGTGCCGGACGGGTACGTCCTGCTCGGCATCGAAACCTCGAACCGCTACCTGGTGGCGGGGGGCGCCAGGTTCTACATCCCGCCCGCGCAGCACTCCCTGTACTCCGGCGCCACCACCGTGGCGCTGCCCCAGGCCACCATCGACTCCTACACGCAGATCCCCCAGGAGGGCACGCTGATCCGCCAGAAGGGCACCGCGGAGATCTACGTCGTGGTGGGTCAGAGGTACTGGTGGATCCCGTCGCCCACGGAGCTGGACTACTGGGATGACTGGCGGATGGTCAATGACATCCCGAACAGCGACTGGCGGGCGCCCTTCGTCAACTACTCCTACAATGTCCTGGTCCAGGAGCGCTCGACGAGCCAGATCTACCTCTGGGTCGCTGGCGCCAAGTACCCCGTCACCACCTCGGCGGACCTCGACTATTTCGGGGGGCTGTCCAGTGTGAAGGTGATTCCACTGGGGACGCTGGCCAGCACCACGTACGAGCCGTGGTGCGGCGCGAACCTCCGGGAGCGTTCGAGCGGCACCGTGTACAACCTGGGCTACGTCAACAGCAGCTACACCTCCATGAGCAAGTCCGTCACGGCCAGCCCCGCGCACAGTGCCGTTCCGGATGGTGCGCTGGCCCCCGTGCCGCTGTTCAACGTCTCCGGCGGGCTCTCCTGCATCTGGTAGCTCCTTCCCTGTCCATGAATTCAAAAGCCTGACAGGGAAATGAATAGCAGTCATCACAACACAACAACAGAGGTGAACACATGTCTCGATTGGGAATTCTTCTGGCCGGTGCGCTGGCCCTGGGTCTGACCGCGTGCGGAGGCCCCGGGCAGGCAGAGGACGGCGCCGAGCCCGGCATGGCGTCGGCGCAGCAGGAACTGACGCAGTACTGTGGGCTGAACTGCCCCAGCGGCCAGCACCCGACGGCCTACCTGTGCAGCAGTTCGTGCGGCAGCTTCTGCACCAACACCAACAACGCGGTCCAGTGCGACAACAACACGGGCTCGTCGTTCACCTCGTGCGGCACGACCTGCCCGTCGCCGTACCGGGTCACCAGCACGTACGGCTCCTACAACTGCAGCAAGATCATTCCGTACCTGACCGGCAACAACACCGTCATCTGCACGCTGTGAACGGCCGCGCATGAGGCGGACAAGGCCTCACCTCGGCTGAAAGCGCGCGGTGGACTGGCGGCTCGCGAGCGCCGCCAGTCCACTGTCATGGGACTCGTCCACCAAGGGGGAGCGGACGCCGGGTGCTTGCGATGCGAGGCATTGGCCGGGCGGAATCCGGCGGATTGAACCCGACGCCGCATCCCGTATGCTCCGCCGCCCCATGTCCCCGAACCTGAAAGCCCGAAGCGCGCTCGCCGCGGCCTCGCTCCTGCTGGCTTCTCCGGCGCTCGCACAGGCACCGCAAGCCGCTGACGCGCCGACCGCGGAGGCGGCCGCGCAGGCGCAGCCCGTGATGACGAAGCCTCCGGCGCTGCTGCAGCAGGTGGAGGCCCCCTACCCGCCCGAAGCGCTCGCGCAGGGGCTCACCGCTTCCGTGCGCCTCATCATCACCATCGCCGCGGACGGCACCGTGGCGGACGTGCTGCCCACGGAGCCGGTGGGCCACGGCTTCGACGAGGCGGCCATCGCGGCGGTGCGCCAGTTCCGCTTCTCCCCCGCGGAGGTGGACGGCGTGCCCGCGCCCGTGCAGGTGGAGTACGTCTACCACTTCACCCTCGCCGCTCCGCCGGAGGAGGCCCCCGGACCGGAGCAGGTCCAGGCGGCGCCGAAGGCCACGCTCACCGGCCAGCTCATCTCTCGCGGCAGCCGCTCCCGGGTGGCCGGCGCCACCGTGCGCTGCGGTGACGACCCGGAGGCCCCCGAGGCCCTCTCCGACGCGGACGGCCGCTTCACGCTCGAGGTCCCGCCCGGCGAGTGCGCGGTGCGCGTGGTGGCGTCCGGCTTCCAGCTCTACCAGACGAAGGAGCAGCTCCAGGCGAACGAGACGACGGAGGTGAACTTCTTCCTCGCCCCCACCGCGGGCGCGCTGGAGACCGTGGTGCGCTCCGAGCGGCCGAAGAAGGAGGTCGTGCGCCGGACCATCACGCGCCAGGAGGCGCAGAAGACGCCGGGCACCTTCGGCGACCCCATCCGCGTCATCCAGACCCTGCCGGGCGTGGCGCGCGCGCCCTTCATCTCCGGCCAGCTGCTGGTGCGCGGCTCCAACCCCGGCCAGACGGCGACGCTGATGGACGGGGTCAGCATCCCCCTCCTCTTCCACCTCCTCGGCGGCCCCTCGGTGGTGAACGCCGAGTTCATCGACCAGCTCGACTTCTTCCCGGGCGGCTACGGCAGCCAGTACGGCCGCGCGGTGGGCGGCATCGTGGAGGTCGGCACGCGCAAGGGGGCCGCGGACACGTTCCACGGCTCGGTGAAGGTGGACCTGCTGGACGCGGGCTTCTTCCTGGAGGCGCCCGTGACGGACGGCATCAGCGTGGCCGCCGCCGCGCGGCGCTCGTACATCGACACGCTCCTGCCGCTGGTCCTCCCCAAGGACGAGGGCAGCACGCTGTCCGTGGTGCCGCGCTACTGGGACTACCAGGTGCGCGTGGACTTCGGCGCGAAGCGGGATGCCCGCTCGGAGGCGGAAGGACAGGCCCAGGCGGGCGGCGCCCGCAGCACCGGCTACGTCATGGCCTTCGGCAGTGACGACCAGCTGCGCCTGGTGTCCTCCGGCCCGGAGACGGAGCGCGACCTGTCGGTGGACACGCACACCCTCTTCCACCGCCTCAAGGGCGACTGGACGTACCGCAAGGGCGCGCTCACGTCCGTCTTCACGCCGTACGTGGGCTACGACGGCACCAGCTTCAGGTTCGGCGCCGCGAAGCAGGACGGCGTGGGCTACACGGTGGGCGCGCGCGAGGTGCTGGGCCTGGAGCTGTCCTCCGCGCTCACCGTCCGCACCGGCCTGGACCTCGTGTACGAGCACCAGGCCTTCGACGTGGAGTTCCCCGCCCCGGAGAACTTCGAGTACGTGGCCTTCCCCGGCGCCGAGTCCGTGGGCGAGCTGCTGGTGGAGAAGATCGGCCTGGGCTCCTTCGACGGCGCGCTCTTCGTGGAGGCGGACCTGAAGGTGGGGAGGTTCACCTTCACGCCCGGCGTGCGCGGCAACTTCCAGCGCGCGGGTGACGCCCGGAACGTGGCGCTGGATCCCCGGCTGTGGGTGCGCTTCGAGGCCACCGAGCGCACCCAGCTCAAGGGCTCGCTCGGCCTCTACAGCCAGCCGGCGGAGACGTTCCGCTTCATCACCCTGCCGTACGGCAACCCGGAGCTCGCCTACCAGCGTGCGTTCCAGAGCAGCCTCGGCGTGGAGCACCGGCTGACGGACGTGCTCAACGTGGACGTGACGGGCTTCTTCAACCGCCGCTACGACAACATCGCGGCGCCCGGGCAGCTCCGCTCGCTGCCGGGGGGAGGCGTCATCCAGGTGCCGTACTCCAACCAGGGCATCGGCCGCGCCCTGGGCCTGGAGGTGATGGTGAAGAAGCAGCGCGCGTCCGCGTCGGACCGGTGGTCCGGCTGGCTGTCCTACACCTTCAGCCAGTCCCTGGACGGACGCGCGGGCCCCGCCCCCGAGCAGAATGGGAGCGACTTCGGCGGAGGCTTTGGCGGCAACGGCGACGACACGTACGGCCTCAGCCCCTTCGACCAGACGCACATCCTCACGCTGGTGAGCAACTACGTGCTGGGCAACGGCTGGGAGCTGGGCGGGCGCTTCCGCTACACCACCGGCCGTCCGACGACGCCCATCAACCACACGTTCGACCTGTACCAGGTGGACCGCAACCGCTTCAACGGCACGTACGGCCCCTATGCCTCGTCGCGCACGTCCGGCTTCCACCAGCTGGACATGCGGTTGGACAAGAGCTGGCAGTTCCAGAGCTGGACCCTGGGGGTCTACCTGGACGTGCAGAACCTCTACAACGCGGAGAACGTCGAGTTCACCTTCAATGACTACCGGCAGCGCCGCGAGTACGAGGTGCCCGGCATCCCCATCCTTCCCGTGGTGGGCGTGAAAGGAAGCTTCTGACATGAAAGCCCTGCTCCACACCGGAGGCCTGCTGCTCCTGGCGCTGGCTTCCTTCGCCTGCGTCGAACCGGAGGACAAGCCCTCCAACGTGCACGACCTGCGGGTGCTCGGCGTCTCCACGGAGAAGCCCGAGCTGATCGCCTCCACCTGCGAACAGACGCCGGAGGCCTTTGACGAGCTCGCGGCGGAGGTGACGTACCGCGCGCTGCTGGTGGACCCCGCCGGCGAGGGCGCCCCATCCAGTACACGCTGTGGGCCTGCGCGGATCCGGCGGACCGCACGTGCGCGAAGGAAGCGGACCGCGCGCTGCTCGCGGAGGGCACCACGACCGCGGGTGAGCTGACGCTCGCCATCCGCCCCGGCGCGGCCCGGGTGGCGGAGGACCGGCTCCTCCTGGAGCGCGTGCTGGAGGAGGACGCCTACCAGGGGCTGGGCGGCATCCGCATGCCGCTGGTCCTCCGGGTGGTGGCGGGCGACGAGGAGGTGTACGCGCAGAAGCTGATGGTCTTCTGGTGCCCGGTGGTGGAGGGCATGACGGCCAACGTGCAGCCGGTGCTCCCGGGCCTGCGCGTGGACGACGTGCCCTGGCCGGAGGGCGAGCCGCTGGAGCTGAGCGGCCCCGGCCCCTTCGTGGTGACGGCGGACGACGTGTCAGGCCTGGAGGAGCACTACGTGGTGCCGGGGCTGCGGCTGCAGGCCGTCAACCTCAAGGAGGCCTGGGAGATCGCCTGGTACAGCACGCTGGGCGAGTTCAGCCTGTCGGAGACGGGCGGCGCGGACTTCGGCGGCCAGGAGGGACGGCACCGCGTGGAGTGGGAGCCGGCCGACGGCGCGGGGGCCCAGGAGGTGACGTTCTGGGCCGTGGTGCGGGACGGGCGCGGCGGCAGCTCCTGGCTGGTGCGCCGCGCGCGCTGGAGCCCCTGAGCCCTTCGCATCAGTGCGTCATCGCCGGGCGGCGCGTCCCCACCGGAGCGTCAGCCCGAGGTTGCCGGTCGGCTGACGGCGGCCGTCCTCGAGGTCGAGCGGAAACTCGAGGCCGGCCTCCGCGCGAAGCTCCAGGGACGGATTCAGCCGGTACGCGACGCCCAGCGAGCCGCCCGGTGAGAGCAGCAGGTGCGAGCCATTGAACCGGCCCTGGAACACGGTGAGCGGGCCCGCGAAGCCTCCCATCAGCGAGGCGCCCCCGGTCAGGGTCCACGTCCGGTTGAGCCGATAGTCGACCAGCGTCTGCGCGCCGAGCCGCAGGTTGACGGGCTCCGTGGCGTTGTTGGTGACGGGGACGTACCAGACGCCCGCGCTCGGGGCGACCGACAGGGTCCAGGGTGAACGGTCGACCAGCCGATGCCGGGTCCCGAGCTCGAGGCCCAGCAAGGTGAGGCGGCCGCCCCAATCCCAGTTCTCGCCAGCCCCCTTGCGGAAGGTGAGCTCGGGGTTGGGCAGATAGGCCCGCTCCCGGCCGCGCTCGAAGGCCAGCGTGTTCACGGAGACGCCGACCTCGGTCGTCCCCACGGGGGTCGTCGCCGCGCCCAGGTTCCGCGCGCCGCTCAGACAGCCAGGAGCGAGGAGGAGGAGGAGCGCCCCCATCCACAGGGGCCGCGGGCGATGCCGTGGCGTCATCACGGCCATGCGAAGCGCACCCAGACCGGCTGGTGGTCGCTCCCGGCGGGGAGCGGGTCCACGCCGCGCTCCACCGGCGAGAGCCCCCGGACGAAGACGGAGTCGAGCGGCAGGCCGCCGATGATGGAGTCCACGGTGTCCCCCACGCCTTCGGTGGCCCACTGGAAGCCCGAGTCCGAGAACAGCTTCACGGTCTGCGAGAGGCTTCCCGGGTCGGAGGTGTTGAAGTCACCGGCGATGACCTGCAAGGGCGCCGCGCCCGCGACCGCGTGGAGGACGGTCTCCGCCTGCTCCAGCCGGGCGCCGAGCCCGACGATGGGGGTCGCGCCGTGCACGGAGACCACCTGGAGGGGCGTCCCCTGGATGTCCAGCGTCGCGGCGACGGCGATGCGGTGTTGCTGGTGATACGGGTCGTCGTGGGGAAGGTTGATCTTCGCGTCCGCGGTGATGGGCCACCGGCTCAACACCGCGTTCCCGAAGTCGTCGCCGTCCTTCGCCACGGAGGCCGGATAGTAGACGTAGGCCAGCCCCAGCTCCCTCGCGATCCTGTCCACGGAGGGCGCGTCCATCTCCTGCATCGTGATGACGTCCGCCTGCGCGAGCGGGGGGCGCGTCAGGGCCGTGATCGCCTCGGTGACGTGCTCGGCGAAGGCGAGGTTGAACGTCACGACGGTGACCGAGGAGGGAGCCTCCACCGCGACGGGGGCGGCAGGCCGATGGTCGCCGCTGTACCGGGGCCCGGCCGCGTCGGGGTAGCTCTTCATGGGGGCGCATCCGCTCAGGAGCCCGAGCAGCAGGAGCGCGAACAGCGGTACGGCGGGCGATCCCTTCTTCGGATGGAACGCCCTGCTCCGCTGGGCGACCCGGCGTACGGTGTTGCACGGCAAGGACTGACTCATCCCGGACATGAACGGTACGGGATGCCAAAGATTCCACCGTCGCGGCCAGGCCGGAGCGGGTGAAGGCAACGGCTGTCTGCCTGGCCCCCCGCACCGTTCATCCTGGACGGAGGTTCGCGCCTGCCCTCCCGCGAGCACGACCGGAAGTGCTTGCGCCAACCACCGCGCGAGACCCGGGCCCTGTATTCGCGTGGGGCCCGGAGCCTTATCCATTCAGTCGCGCGGGGGGCCGGAACCTTCCGCGCCTGCCGTTCTACCCGCAGCACCCAAGAGGCATCTGAATGAACCAGGATCCTTACTCCATGCAGGGCCAGCAGATGTATGGCGAAGCCCTCAAGGCTCGCATCGTCGACGCCGTGCGCGAGCGCGTCGTGTCCGGGCTGGAGGAGCGAATCGGCTCGGAAATCCGTGAGCGCGTCGGCGACGCGGTCCGCGGTGCGATGAGCGAGCGCATGATGAACATGCAGCAGGGCGAGGGGGGCGGTCAGCCGTTCGACACGGAGCGGATCGCCGAGGCCGTCCACCACCGCGTCGCCGACGCCATCCACGAGCGCGTGCTGAGCGGCGTGCACGAGCGCGCCCGCGACGTGCTCCGGGAGCGGCTCGGTGAGGCGCTGCGCGCCGGGCTCTCCGAGCACTGGATGAGCATGCAGCAGGGGCACGGGCAGTTCGATCCCCAGCGCCTCGCCGAGCGCGTGCGCATCAAGCTCGAGGACGCCCTGCGCGACAGGCTGAGCTCCGTCGTGCGCGAGCGCGTCCGCGACGCGCTGCGCGAGCGGCTGGCCGCGGCGCTGCGCTCCGCGATGATGGAGCGGAGGATGGGCATGGAGGGCTTCGCGCAGGTGGACCCCGAGCGCATCGCCGACGCCCTCCGCGCCCGGATCGCCGACAGCGTGTCCGAGCGGATCCACACCGTCGTGCGCGAGCGCATCCGCGAGGCGCTGAAGGAGCGCCTGCCGGACATGCTGCGCTCCGCGCTGAGCGAGCGCCGGACGCAGGGCATGGGGCAGATTGATCCGGACCGCCTCGCGGACACCCTGCGCGAGCGCCTCGCGGACACCTGCGCGAGCGCATCCAGAGCGGCCTGCGTGAGCGCGTGCGCGACGCCCTGCGCGAGCGACTGGCGACCAGCTGCGCGCCCGGCTGAGCGAGCGCCACCAGGGGGCTGACATGGGCTTCCAGCAGCAGGGCTCCGCGCAGGTGGACCCCGAGCGCATCGCCGAGGCGCTCCGCGGGCGCCTCGTCGACGCCCTCCACGAGCGGCTGTCCAACAACCTCCGCGAGCACCTGCAGGAGGCGCTGCGTGATCGGCTGGGTGACGCCGTCCGCGAGTCGCTGGGCGCCATGGGGCCGGTGGGCCACATGACGGGCGGGGCCGGAGAGCAGCGGATGGGCGGCTTCCAGACGCAGGGCCCCGGGCAGATCGACACCGAGGGCATCGTGGACGCCATCCGCGAGCGCGTGGGCGAGGAGATCCGCGAGCGGATGTCGGACGTCGTCCGTGAGCGCGTCACCGAGGCGGTGCGCAAGGAGCTGCGCAACGGCACCAGCAACCAGCCCCAGGCCTGACGCGCACCGCGCCCGGGGCTTCCTCCTCCATCCGTTCATGAGGTGGAGGAGGGTTGTCCGGCCCTGTCACGCGCGCGGCTTGCGCTTCTCGAGCAGCGCCCCGCGGGCAGGGGCCCCCTGACGCCGCGCCTGCCCGTGCCTAGGTTCCTGGGTTGCGCCAGGGACCTTCCATTCCTGCCCGGGGGCAATGCCGGGTCGGCTGCGCCGGCTGGAGCCTGTCGAGCGCGGTGGGCGAGCACTTCCCCACGGCGGGCACCCACCTGGAGCGCTATGCGCGCGTCCTGCCCGCGGTGGAGATCAACTCCTCCTTCTACCGGCCGCACCGGCCCGCCACCTACGCGCGCTGGAGGGACAGCGTCCCGGAGACGTTCCGCTTCGCGGTGAAGGTCCCCAAGGTCATCACCCATGAGCTGCGCTTGCGCGACGTGCGCGAGCCACTGGAGCGCTTCCTGGGCGAGGCGGGCCACCTGGAGGCGAAGCTGGGGTGCCTGCTGGTGCAGCTGCCGCCCAGCCTCCAGCACGAGCCCGGGACGGCCCGCGCCTTCTTCCAGGCCCTGCGGGAGCGGACCGCGGCCGACGTCGTCTGCGAGCCCAGGCACCGGACCTGGTTCACGGACGAGGCCCGGCGCGTGCTGGAGGACGCCCGCATCCGCTACGTGAAAGCGGATCCGCTCGCGGTGAGCGCAACCGAGCCACCGGACGCGGAGGTCGTCTACTACCGGCTGCACGGCTCGCCGAAGATGTATTCCTCCGCGTACTCCCAGGCGTTCCTGGAGGCGCTGGCCAAGGAGCTCTCCGGCCACGAGCAGGCCAGCCGGCGCGTGTGGTGCATCTTCGACAACACGGCGGAGGGAGCCGCCCTCCCGAACGCGCTGTCCTTGCTGCGACTCGACAGTTCGGCGCGGGCCCCGGCTACGACGTGAGCAGCGTCTACGTCAGCGGCACCTGGGGGAAGGCGTTCCGCGCGACCGCTGCGCCAGAGGGCGCCCCGGGACTACGGCGCCGGCCGGGTCTCGGGGCCCTGTAGGGACTCCCGCGCGCGCTGCCGCTCCTCGCGCTGCTTCGCGACCAGCGCTCGCGCCTTCCCCTTCTGTGTCTCGTCCAGGAGCGCTTCGACGTCGCGGTAGGCCGCCGCGTCGTTCTCCTCCATCGCCTGGAGCAGGGCCTGCTGCCGCTTCAGGCCCTCTTCGCTCAGGGGTTCGAGAGGCCGGGCGGAAGGCCTGTACTGGGGCCGGCCTCCCAGGCCCACGGGGGCGTTCCGGTTCCCCATCCCAGGCCCGCGCGGACGCCCCTCCCCTGGGGCCGGTTCGGGGTGCCAGACCTGCCGGAGCTGCTCGCGCAAGGGCCGGTTGGTCACCTCGAGGGCCTCCTCCCGCTGGCCCACCTGGATCAGCTGGTCGGTGGTGAGCGCCAGCTCTTCATGGTGCTCGAGCAGCAGCGCGAGCGGCGACTGGAAGAGGATCCTCGGGGGCGGCTGACGCCCGGGGCGCTCCTCCGGCGAGGACGCAGCGCAGGCGGTAACGAGGCCCACCAGCAACAACCACGGCACGAGATGGCGCGGCGACATCGGTCCTCCATGGGGCGTTGTGCCTTCGCTCTCTATCCGCACGCCGGTCCGGGCGCCAGACGCAGTGGAGCCGCCGCGCGGCATCTGCTCAAGTGCGGCCAGCTCACTTCCCCGGGAGGGAACGGATGGACGGCACGTACAAGTCGCTGCGCATCGAGAAGGCCGAAGGCATCGCCGAGGTGGTGCTCACCGGCCCGGGCAAGGGCAACGCCATGGGCCCCGACTTCTGGCGGGAGATGCCCGAGGCGCTCCGCGCGCTGGACGCCGACGACGCCGTGCGCGTCGTGCTGGTGCGCGGCGAGGGCAGCCACTTCACCTACGGCCTGGACCTGATGGGGATGATGGAGTCGCTGGGGCCGCTGCTCACCGCGGAGAGCAACCTGGCGCGGGAGCGCAGCCAGCTGCTCAAGCTGATTGGTGAGATGCAGCAGGCCACCGAAGGGGTGGCCCGGTGCAGGAAGCCCGTCATCGCCGCGGTGCACGGCTGGTGCATCGGCGGGGGCATGGACCTCATCGCCGCGTGTGACTTCCGCTACTGCTCGCAGGACGCGAAGTTCTCCCTGCGCGAGGTGAAGGTCGGCATCGTCGCGGACCTGGGCGCGCTCCAGCGGCTGCCGCGCATCATCGGCGAGGGGAACACGCGCGAGCTGGCCTACACCGGCGGCGACGTGGACGCGGCGCGAGCGCTGCGCATGGGCCTGGTCAACGAGGTCTTCCCCTCCCCCGAGGCCCTGCTCACGGAGGCGCGGGCGACGGCGCGGCGCATCGCGGACAACCCGCCGCTCGTCATCCAGGGCGCCAAGCAGGTGATGGAGTACTGCGCGGACAAGTCCATCGCGGACGGCCTGCGCTACGTGGCGGTGTGGAACTCGGCCTTCCTCCAGTCGCATGACCTGACGGAGGCCTTCTCCGCCTTCGCCGAGCGCCGTCCCCCCCGCTTCGAGGGGCGCTGACGCCCTACGCGGCCACGGCCTCGGTGATGCTGAACGCGGCCGGCGTGGGGATGACGCGTGAGAGCCGCAGGCCCGCCTGCGCGGAGAGCTTGCGGAAGTCCTCCTCGGTGCGCGCCGGCCGGGCAGCGAGGCCAGCATCATCACGTCCAGCACCTTGCCCACGCACACCGCGTCGCTCCAGTCGTGGAGGATGCGCTTGAGGACATACGTGTCCGCGCCCGAAGGCAGCGTCTGGAAGAAGTCCCCCTCCACCAGCTCGCAGCGCTCGGAGAGCCCCGCCTGGGCGATGCGCGCCTCGTCCAATGCCCCGGTGGAAGGTGGCGCCCGCCGCCGCGTTGCTCGCGAGGTGGTCGAAGAAGGGCTTGCCGAGGATGCGCTCGAAGGCGTTCGTCCCCGTCCGCACCGTCTGCGTGAGCGCGCCGGTGGGTCATCCGCCGGTCGTACTCCCGGTCAAATCCAGACGTCAGCCCAGCCACTCATGCGTGCCGGGTCACCGGGCCCCGAGGCTCCGCAGCAGCTCCACCATCTCCGGGCTTCGCTGCGCGGCCTGGAGCAGGGTCTTCTTGTCAGGCGTCATGCGATTGACCCGCGCACCGTGCGCCACCAGGGCCCGGATGGCGCGCTCCGCGTCAGGGGAGTACTTTTGTTGGGCGGCGTAGCTCAACGGCGTCCAACCTCCACTGGAAACCTCCGCGCGGCCTCCCGCCTCCAGCAGGAGCGGGACGCACCGCAAGCCCTCACTGGACCGGGTCGCGGTATGGAGCAACGTCTGCTGGTCCTGGCCCAGCGTATTGGGGGCGGCGCCCGCCTTGAGCATGAGCGCCAGCGCCTCGCAGGCGCCCTGGGAGGCCGCGGCGTTCAGCGGACCATTTGAGTTCTGCCGTCCCTTCCAGGAGAGGCCGCCCTCCAGCAGCGTGCGGACGAGCCCGAGGTCCGTCAGCGCCAGCCTCAGCGCCTGGGGATCCTGGGTGTCCTTGGGCATGTAGCGCATGAGGAGCGAAACCATGGGCGCGTCCTTGCGCTCCACGGCCCGGTACAGGGCGGAGAGCCCCGTCTTGTTTTCGCGCGCGTTCGCTCGCGCGCCTCCTTCGAGCATCGCCTGGACGCGCGCCCTGTCGCCCTGCCCCACCGCCTGCACGAGGGAAGGGTCGGTCTGCGCGGCGAGGTCTTCCTTCCGCCGCGTCTTGATGCGCGTGTCGAAGGCGCGGTCCTCCCTGCGCGCCGCCTTCAATGCCGTCGTGAGGTCCGCCAGCATCGTGTCGGTGACGGGCCAGCGATTCCTGGAGGCCACCTCGAACCAGGTGCGGTCCCCGCTCCATCCCCCCGCGACGATGAACCGTGCCCCGAGCGCGGGGCCGTGGACCGGCTCCTGGGCCCGGTGCATGGCTTCCTCCATGGCGCCATTGCCGCAGAAGTGGTCGCTGAGCGATTCGCTGAAGACCGCCGGGAGGGGCTGGGACTGCGGCTCGCCGAGGATGACCTGCTCCACGGTCAGGGCCACGCGCGGTGGCTGCGTGAAGGTCGCCCCCTGATCATGCACCTGCGTCACCCGGACCACGTACAGCTCGCAGTCCGCGAGCGCCGTGGGACGAATGGCTTCTGCCGGGTACACGGTCCGCTGGTTCGTTCGGGCAACCTTCGCGTGTCGCCACACCCGCTCCATGATTCGCCCGCAATGCCGGCCACCCCAGTCCTCCCGGTTGGCGGGGAGCTCGCGGGAGACATCGCGCTCGGGAACATACGACCCGGCCATGGCCACGCCGGGCCAGGTCACCAGGGCCAGGGTAAAGGCGAGGACGAATGACCAGGGTTGGCGCATGGGACCGAATCTAGGACAAGGCCCGTTCGGCCGTCATGACGCAACCCCTCGGGCCGCAGGGGCGGTCTGGAACCCCATTGAACGGGATTAGACTCTTGCCATGAACAACACGCCCGACGCGAATCCCTCTCCCACGCTGCAGCTCCATGCGGCCATCACCAGTTACTGGCGCACCCAGGTCATTGGCACCGTGGCCCGGCTGGGCATCGCGGACCTGCTCGCGGCAGGCCCTCGCGACAGTGATTCGCTGGCGGCCGAGCTGGGCGTCCACCCGGGCGCCCTGTTCCGGCTGATGCGAGGCGGCCTCACCGTCGGCATCCTCGAGTCCGTCTCCGAGCGGACCTTCGCGCTGACGCCGATGGGCGAAGGGCTGCGCTCGAACGTCCCTGGCTCGCTGAGGGAGATGGCCATCACCCAGAGCGCTCCGGCGCACTGGTTGCCCTGGGGGCTGCTTCCCGAGGCGGTCCGCACCGGCAAGTCCCCGGTGCAGGCGGCGCTCGGCACGGACGTCTGGGGGCACTTCGCCCGGAACCCCGAGGAGGCGGGGTACTTCGCCCAGGCCATGGGCAACCTGTCCGCCCTGGTGGCCAGCGAGGTGACGCACCACATCGACTTCGCCCCCTTCGCCCGCGTGGCGGACATCGGAGGGAGCCACGGCGATCTGCTCGCGCACGTGCTGGCCGCCCAGCCCTCCTGCCGGGGCATCCTCTTCGACCTGCCCCAGGTCGCCGAGGGCGCGAAGACGGCGCTGGAGTCCCGAGGCCTCGCCCACCGGGTGGACGTGGTGGCCGGGAGCTTCTTCGAGCCCGGCCTTCCCCCCGCCGAAGCCTACCTGCTCAAACACATCCTCCATGACTGGGAGGACGACGCCTCCCTCACCCTCCTGCGCCGGCTCCACGAAGCGGCCCCCTCCGGAGCCCGGCTCTTCGTGCTGGAGCTGGTGATTCCAGACAACCGGACACCGGACCCGACCCACCTCATCGACCTGAACATGCTGGTGGTCGCCGACGGGCGCGAGCGCACCACGGATGAGTTCCGCGCGCTGCTCGCCGCGACCTCCTGGAAGGTGGAGCGCATCACCCCCACCCGGAGCGGGGTCAGCATCATCGAGGCAGTGAAGGCGTGAACGCCCGCCTGGCGGCGATTTAACTCGGCTTAACTCATCCGGAACGCGGCCGGGCTCGATACTGGCTTCATCAGGGCCGAGGGGGCCCAGAGGGGGAAGTCCATGTCGCGCATCCAGAGCCATCCGTTTTCGTTCTTCACGCCGCCGTCCGCCACGGGAGCCACGCGGAGCACGGCGCCGCAGTGCCCGCCGGGGGCGCAGGTGGGGCCGCAGCCCGAGCCCCCGCGCAACGTCGTTCGCGACGCCTTCGAGAGCGCGGTGAACGGCGAGGCGATGCGGCGGCTGCAGGGGCTGGCGAAGCCGGTGACCGTGGCCTCGCCGGGCCCGAGCCCCACGCCCCAGCCGACGGGTGGCCCGCCGTCACTGACCGACGCCACGGGCGTGGGCGACATCGTCTCCAACCAGTCCGACAAGGGCCAGGAGGGGCCCGTCACGCGCCTGCAGAAGTTCCTCGAGGGCGCGGGCTACCTGGACATGGGCAACGCCGCCTACGGCACCTTCGGGCCCAGGTCCCAGGCGGCCGTCAGGGACTTCCAGACCGCGGAGGGCATCACCCCCGCGGACGGCAAGCTGAGCCCGGCCACGGTGGCCGCCATGCAGCGCCCGCAGCACCCGGCGACGGACTCCACGATGGGCGTCCTGGCGGACGCCTACGCGCCGCAGCTCGGGCGGCCCATGAGCCCGCTGGAGCCGGGCAAGGATGGCGCCATGGTGCAGCGGTTCGAGCGCGGCACCCTCACCCGCATGCCGGGCGGCGAGGTGCGGGTGCAGGACCTGTCCGGCAAGAACCTGGTGCCGCCCACGCCCCCGAGCACCGTCTCGACGCTGGAGGAGGCGAAGGCCCTCCACGTCGCCCAGTGGGGCGAGACCGGCTACAAGGACTTCAACGACGCCAGCGAGTACTACGGCGGCAACGACTGCGGGCCGACCTCGGTGGTCATCGCGGCGGCGGCCGTGGGCGCGATGGAGCATCCGGACGCGGCTGGAGCGGGAGAGGCCATCGACGGCGTGCGGGACAACATCCTCGACTACGACTCCAACACGTCCGTCACGATGACCGTGGACCAGGTCGCCGAGGGCGTGACGGAGGCGGGCGCCGTGGCCACGCTCGTGCGCCAGAACAAGGTCGACGTGGCGGCCGTGGACGACGCGCTCTCGCGCGGGCACCCCGTCATCCTCGGAGGCAACCCCTTTGGCTACGACCCCGAGCACCAGGCCTGGGGGCCCACGGCGAGCGCCGCGGACAACTACCTGATGGACCACAACTTCGGGGGGCACTGGGTGACGGTGACGGGCAAGACGGAGTCCGGCAACTACCTCGTCAATGATCCGCTCTGCCCCAAGGGCCCCATCGAGGTGACGCCGGAGCAGATGGCCGAGTACGTGGACGGCAACCTCGGCATGGTGGAGGTGAGCCCCAAGCCCGTGCCCGTGTCGTGAGGGAATGACGGACCGGGGCTCATCCGCACCGAGTCCCCGGCTCGGCATCAGTCCAGGCGGCGCTTCAGCCCTTCTGGCCCTTCGGGCGGCTCACGGTGAAGGTGACGATGTTGTGATCCGAGCCGCCGGTCGGGCCTGCTTTGACGTTCGAGACCCGGCACCCGTAGGACATCGCATAGTCGATCTTGCCGTGGCCGTGGCTCTCCACGCCGCCATGGGTGGTCATGCCGGCCTGCCGGGCGATCCAGCCGGGCGACCACTTCCCCTTGGTGGACGCAGGCTCGTTCCAGTCGCCGCCGATGAGCACGCCCTGGTCGGGGTTGTTTTCAATCTTCCGCTTCGCGAAGCCGAGCAGCTTCTCGGAGAGCGACTTGTAGGTGCTCACCCGGTTCTTCGGCCCGACGGGGTGCCCGTCCTTCCAGTCGACCGAGGGCGGCTGGTGGGCCGAGACCACCTGCAGCCAGCCCGCGAGCTTGACCGCGGTGGCCGCTCGCGGAGGGGCGTGGCCGCCGCGCACGGTGGTCCAGCCGCCGCCCTCGCCCTGGATGGACATGGCTTGCTTCTGGAGCAGGCTGTCCTTGACGAGGATGCCCGTC
Source organism: Corallococcus sp. 4LFB (assembly GCF_046520365.1). Taxonomy (NCBI): domain Bacteria; kingdom Pseudomonadati; phylum Myxococcota; class Myxococcia; order Myxococcales; family Myxococcaceae; genus Corallococcus; species Corallococcus sp. 4LFB. Next base: position 12,811 of record NZ_JBKGHJ010000017.1, on the reverse strand, counting down.
TCGCCATGGTCCTTGGCTCCGGGGAAGGTCACCAGGTGGTAGCCGGGGATCTTCTCCAGGGCCTTGTGGTAGCCGTTGATCTCCTGGAGCTGGACGAAGTCGAGGTCGTTGTTCTTGGCGAACTTGCCCAGGAACTTCTGCACGTCCTTGGGGTCGCGGTCGCGCTCGACGTTGTAGGTCGCGCCCTTGAGCTTCGACGGGGTCTTGCCCTTATCGCCGCTGCCGCCAGGCTGGCGGGTCTCGGCGGTCGTGCCGGTGCCCTTCAGCGATTGAGCCATCCGCTCACCGGCAACCCCCTTCGGCTTCCCCTCCCAACCGTGGTCGAGCTTGTAGGCAACCACCGCCTTGGCGGTGCCAGCGTCGAAGCGGTCGTCAGCGGCACCCTTGAGGTAACCCTGCGACTTCAGGCGCTCCTCGAGCTTCTGAACGCGGTTGCCGGTGGAGCCGACGTGGAGAGGGGGGCGGTGGGAGGGATGGGTTCGCATGATTTCCTCGATTCTCGCCCGCTGAGAGAAAAAAGTTGCTTCGATTTGTATCGGTGCGGCCGGGCCTGTCGCGCCGCGTCAAATCTCGCGTCCGGGGCGCTGGCGGGCCAGTCCCACGAGGTTCCAGGCTGGGCATGGATGTTCCGGCCCATGCGCAGCACGTGTTCGGGCGAGTGTGCGCAATGCATGAGATAGACGGTCGTCACGCAATCAAAGACACCCAGCGGGGCCATGCCGGCCACGTCCGACAGTTCCAGGACGGCCTGTCCCTTCACGGAGCCGAGCGCTTTGAAGTAGGCATGACCTTCGAGGTACTCCGAGCGGACTGGCAGGACATCCCAGTCCGCGACCTTCACACCAAGCTGATTGTCTTGCGCTGACAGCTCACACGACCTTTCCAGGCAGCCACCGTCTGCCGAGGCTTCCATCCATGCGTCCGTATTTTCTTCACATCCCGTACCTTGTGGCTGGGAGCGTCCTGCTCTCCATGGCCTTGCCAGGTCCAGCCAGCGCCGCTCTGCCGCTCAGCTGTTACGACACCGACCTGGAAGCCGACTACGAGCCACCCTTCTCGGCCGAGTCCTTCCAGTTCCTCGAACAGATGGCGCTCACGCCACAGCAGACGCTGAGCGCCACCCCACCCCTGGCGCTCACGTCCGCGGAATACATCGTGCTTCCCGTGTCCCAGCGGGTGACCGCCACGTACGTGCATGACGCCTCTGGCACGAGCCCCTCGCTGGGGTACCTCTACGTGGATGATCTCAAGGCACGGGGCTACCTCGACGTGAATGGCAACCTGCTGGATCTCAACGGCAATGGCATCACGGACCTGCACGAGGATCTCTACAACCTGGCCCCGCCCACGGGCTCCCAGGCGCGTCCCTACGTGGGGACGACCCGGCGCTGTAGCCGCACCTTCACCTCGGGAGGCTTCACGTACAGCCAGCCCGAGCTGGCGCTCAACGAGTCCTGCACCAGCGCCTTCACGTCAGGCGTGCTCCTGCAGGATGCCCGCCCTGGCAGCCACCCCAACGTGAGAATCGACGTGGTGGGGAGCAACACGCCCGCGCTCCCTCGCACCGGCTACTCGGACAACGGGCTCTTCGCGCGCATCCCCAACCTGTTGGAGCCCGCCCACGCCGCCAACAACCACCGGGGCCTGGGCCATCCGGTCTTCTTCCTGGCCCAGGAAGACCAGACGGTGGACCTGGGAACCCTCCAGGGTGGACGGGAGCTGGTCTTCTTCCTGATCGTCGCGAACGATTCCATCCACCTCCCCTACGAGAGCCGGGTGTATCCGTGCCTGCGCAAGGCGGCCAACGGCCAGTGCACCCTGCACCTGAAGACCTCCACCTCCGTGTTCTTCTCCAAGTCGAAGTGGAACCTGGACCAGGACCCCGTGGGCCAGATGCCTGTCGCGACCCGCAACATCGGGTGCGCGGCCTCCGAGTACTGCGACCCCTGGGCCCCCCACCCGCTCGACGGGGCTTGCGCGGTCGCCTCCACGGGACAGGACCTGTGCGGATGGCTGGAGGGGGAGGCCCTGGCCCGCCTCGGCACGGCGCCCTATGGAAACACCTCGCTCCCCATGGAAGCCTCCACGGTGGCTGTCTCGGGCAACGGCAACATGCCGCACGTCAGCCTGGGAGCTCCGAGCACCACGCCGCAGACCTGGCTCCTGGCCTTCGAGGAGCTCACCGGCGGCGGTGACCGGGACTTCAACGACGCCGTCTTCCAGTTCCGGGGCGAAGCGAGCAGCGAGGTGAGGTCGCGCGTGCTGTTCCCCTCCCCCATCTCCCCCGACCCGGCGTGCGCCATCAGCCATATGCGCTTCCGCAAGGACGACGTGCTGGGCGCCGGTTGCGACTCCAGCGCCGCCATCTCCTATGCGGTGGCCACGGACTGCCACGTGTGCACCCTGGGCTATTGCAGCATCAACGTCACTCCCACCTGGCATCCGGTGACGTTCGCCGCCGGAGCCCAGGAGGCCATCATCGACGTCTCCAGCACGCCGGGCAGCAAGCCCTGCTGGATGGCTCACATGTCCGGGACAAGCCCGGCCTGTCTGCCCTCCATCTCCAACGTGGACGTGGGCTACGTCTTCGCCCCCGTGTCCCCCTGATTCCCGCCTGACCGGCAGGCCGGGCGTCTCGGGCTTCAAGGCGGGCGGCGCCAGCGACGCCGCCCGTCGTCATCCGTGAGAGGGATTACAGGCGGACCTGGAGCTCGTAGCGGCGGTTCTTCGCGCGCTTCGCCTCGGTGTTGTCCGGCTTCACCAGGGGGCGCTCGGAGCCGTAGCCCACGGCGGTGATCTCCCCTCGGGGGATGCCGCGCGCGACGAGCTCCTTGACGATGGTCTCCGCGCGCTGCTCGCTGAGCTTCTTGTTCTTCGCGGCGTCACCCGTCGAGTCGGTGTGGCCGGAGACCTCGAACTTGTAGCTCTTGACGCCAGCGGCGACGAGCTGCTTCTTCGCGTCGACGAGGGCGTTGGTGAGCTTCTTGAGCTTCGCGTCGCAGCCAGGGGCCAGCTCGGCGGTGCCCGTCTTGAAGCTGCACTGGTTCTTGCGGCCCTCGTCCGTCAGCTTCGTGTTGACGCGCTTCTCGACGGTGGACTTGCTGGCGTCGCCCGCGGCCTTCTTCAGGGAATCAAAGGGGCTTTGCGCGGCGGCCACGCCGGGGACGGCCAACAGCGACACGGCGATGCAGAACGCCTTGAGCTTCATCCGTAGGACTCCTTGGGCCCCAGGGGGAAGGGAGCCCGGCTGAAGGCTGCCGAGCGCGGACTGTCGCGTCCAGTGCGAAGACAGGGGGCGTTGGCGGCCCCCCGGCCCGGAACCAACGGAGCGCTCGCTGAAGCTGTTAGGGTGGAGGTCACCTGACCGGCCGGGGGCAGGTGTTCCGAGGTCGCGGATGTCTGCATTTCGAGGAAGTGTTCTGGCCCTGGTCCTGGGCGTGAGCGTGGGCGCGGTCCTGGCGGCGGCATGCAACTCGCCGACTGGGTGCGAGGGCTGCGTCAACGAGCGGGGCGTCTGCCTCCGAGGCACCCAGGATTCGGCCTGTGGCTCTTTCGGCGAGGCGTGTGTCGCGTGTGGCGACGGCAACGTGTGCAGGGAGGGCGCCTGCGCGCAGGAGGGACCCGACGCGGACGCGGGCACGGACGCGGGCAACGACGTGGACGCGGGCATGGCCCCTGACGCGGGCACCGACGTGGACGCGGGCACGGCCCTGACGCGGGCACCGACGTGGACGCGGGCCCGACGACCGGGTTCCAGCTCGTGCCGAGCACCACCACGGCGACCCTGCGGGACGTGGCCGTCGTGTCGCCCACGGAGGCGTACGCCGTGGGCTTCCGCGGCACCGTGCTGCGGTGGAATGGCACCCAGTGGAGCGCCGCCGGCTCGCCGACGTCCGAGGATCTCTACTCGGTGACGCTCGCCGAGGGCGGAGGCTGGGCGGTGGGCGCGGGCGGCACCTTCCTGTCCCTGAAGGACGGCACCTGGTCCGTGTACGGCAGCTCCCCGACGGCGGCCCTGCTCACGGGTGTCTCCGCCGTGTCCGCGCGGAGCGCCATGGCGGTCGGCAAGGAGGGGGAGCAGCGCCAGGCGCTCGTCTGGGACGGCTCGGAGTGGACGAAGTTCGCCACGGGCGCTCCCCATCCGTACACCACGGTGTCGGATGTCTTCATGCTCGCGGACGGCACGGCCTTCGCCGCCCAGGACAGCATGATCATGCGGTGGAAGGACACCGACTGGGAGCAGCTGACGACTCCCACGACGACGAGCCTCCAGGGGGTCTGGGCTTCTTCCGCCAACGACGTCTTCGCCGTGGGCTCCTCGGGCGTGCTCATGCGGTGGACGTCCACGTCCGGCCGGGTCATGGAGCAGCGGGCGCCCTTCCCCTTCCTCCACGGCGTCTGGGGGAGCAGCCCGAGCGACGTCTGGGCCGTGGGTTCGGGCGGGGTGATCATGCACTGGGACGGCGACGGCTGGACGCAGGTGGCCTCGCCGACGACCCAGGAGCTGTTCGGTGTTTCGGGCACGGGACCGGACGACGTCTGGATCGTCGGAGCCGGAGGCACCCTTCTCCACGGGCCCTGAGCGCCCCACGGAAACGAGCGGGGCCGGCTTCTCAGTCGCCCCGCTTCTTCTTGCCCCGCGCGACCTCGGTGGCCAGGGCATCCAGGCGCGGCGTCCAGAACGCCCGGAAGCGGCCCAGCCAGGCATCCACCTCCGCCAGGGGCGCGGCGTCCACGGCGTAGAGGCGCCGGGCGCCATCCACTCGCACCGTCGCGAAGCCGTTGTCCCGCAGGACCTTCAGGTGCTGCGAGACGGCCGACTGGGTGATGCCGAACTCGCGCTGCACCACGGCCACGACCTCTCCCGAGGCGTGCTCGCCCTCCGCCAGCAGCTCCAGGATGCGGCGGCGTACCGGATCACCGAGGACGTCGAAGGCGTGCATCAGCCTCCTGTATAGAACGCGGCCGTGCACTCGGCCATCCCTCGGGCCACGTCCGGGGCCTCTCCGCCCGCCACGTGGGCGTCGGCCCAGGACCGGGCGCTCGCGCGCATGAAGGCCTTCGCTTCATCGGAGGCGACCCAGCTGGCGGCGGCCTCCGCGGCCACGTCCCCGCCCGTCTCGAGGTACTGCCCCAGCCCCAGGAAGCCCAGGTCCCAGCCCACGCCCGTGGCGCCCGGGCCGAACTGGCTCCAGAACTGTTCAACGTCCGCGGCGTGCACGATGTGCTCGAGCGTCAGCCGCGTGCCCTTCCCTTCCGGGGCCAGGCGGACGGTCACCCAGCTCATGCCCCCGTTCATCTCCCAGGTGAGGTCGAACGCCGTGGGCCGGTCACACCGCGTGATGGTGCCTCCCGCGTTCCCCTTGAGCTGATAGCGGCCGCCCTGCCGCAGCTGCCCCTCGATGGGCATGAACCAGCGTGGGATGCGCTCGGGGTTGGTGACCGCGTCCCACAGGTCCTCGACGTCGGTGGGATAGACGCGCTGGGCGACGACCACGTGGGACGGCTTGCCTTCGTGGTCGCGCTCGACGCATGCGCGGAACTCGGCGCCAATGAGCTTGTGAAGCATGTGCGGTCCTCCTGCGTTCACAGGGTCATTACAGGCCACACTCATATTAGTCAATTCTTATATACCCGGGGCCGGGTTGGAGGCCCTTTGGACGGCGGCTCATGGCGCGCGCGCCTCGCCCCCCAGCGCCATCGCCGAGCCGACGAAGGCCGTGACGCTCCGGTAGCCCGCGGGCGGCGGCTGCAGCGGGGCGGTGCTGCCGGTTCCCAGCTGGGTGATGCCCCGGGGCAGACCGCGCCCCAGGTTCCACGTCCGGCCCCGGAAGTGGAAGTCCTCGCTGGAGCACAGCACCGCGGAGAAGAGGTTGCTGGAGAGCGGGCCCACCGCCGTCCCCACCACCGTGGAGAGGCGCTGGAGCGTCGCGATGGGCTGGCCCACCGAGAAGCTCTCCGGCGCGCTGAAGTCTCCGCACGGCTCCGGGTTGAAGTACAGGGTGAAGCGGCCCACCGGATCCAACGACACCGTGAGGTCTCCGTTGCTCAGGTGCTGGGGCGTGAAGGGCTCCGCGCGGAAGGTGAAGAAGGCGTGGGCTTCTCCTGGTGGACCGTTGAAGAGCGGCCCCTCCAGGTCCCCCAGGTGCGCGAAATAGCCCACGTCCTGCACCGTGCCGTCGAGCGCTTCGTAGAAGCGGCCAATGGCATACCAGACGACGCCCGCCACGGGATGGGAGTGCATGGGCGCGATGCTACACGGACGCGGAAGGCGGGGCCGTCAGAACCAGCTGTAGTCCAGCGGATAGGGCGGCAGCTTCCCCTTCTCCGCCCGGAGCTCTCCCGGGCTGCGCGGGATGAGCCGCACCTGATCGCGCACGCTCCGCGCATCCTCCCGCAGCGCCTCCGGCACTTCCTTCATGGAGTGCACGTTGTAGTGCGGAAAGAGCTGCTGCTTCACCGCGACGGCGAAGGCGTCGCTGTTGATGTGCAGGCTCAGCTCGCCGTCGTAATGCATGCTGCGGTGGCCGAAGTTCGCGCTGCCCACGATGACGTGGCGCGAGTCGATGAGCATCAGCTTCGAGTGCACGTAGATCTTCGTGCTCTGCGCGTAGTCGTCGCTGTGGGACGGGAACCGCACCGGGCAGTAGAACTGGACGCGGGGCTTCGCGTCCTCCTTCAGCTCCACCCCGTCAATCAGCTCCAGGGCCACCTCCACCGGCTTGTTGACGGTCTTCTCGCCCTTGACCTCCGGGGGACGCATCTGGAGCTTCGCGCCCTCCATCCAGCCCTTGGGCTTCTTCGCGCCGAGGACCTTGTAATACACGCCCTGCTCGTTGTTCACCGGCTCCGCGACGTCCTGGAGCCGCACGGCGCGCAGGGCCTCGTCGAGCTTGCCCTTGACGCCGCCCTTCTCCTTGAAGCTCGACAGCAGCATCCGCGCATACGCGATGCGTGACAGCTGCGTGTTCGCCTGGGTCGGGTCGCAGACGGGATCCGGAATCACCACGCAGACCTGGAACTGCTTCTGCGTCTTCAGCTTCCGGCAGATCTCCGTGACGATCTCCGGCTCGAAGAACTGGTAGTTCTCCGCGTAGACATAGGCATTGGCGCCCTGGAGGAGCGTCTTGATTTCATCCCGGATGCTGTACTCGGTCTTCGTGGCGAAGACGCCCGTCGTCAGCACGGAGATCGTCATCCCCCCGTCCGTGGGTTGATCCGAGACGAGCCCGCGGACGGCGCCCCGGACCTTGTACGCGGGTTGCTCCTTCGACCAGAACTGCAACGACTTCAACGAGACCTGCCGGTCCCACCGGCGCAGCCACTCCAGCTCGATGTCACACGTCACCGGCCCTTCCACCAGCACCGCGGTGTCGTGGAGGGTGTGGCCGTGGCCCGTGAGGGGGTGCTGCCCCGTGTGATAGGCGCGGTCCCAGTACTCCAGCTCCATGTTGAAGCCGCCCACCAGCGCCTTGAGCCGCCCGCCGATGGAGAAGAGGGACATCTTCTGGTGCAGCCCGTACCCCACGCCCCCCACGGCGGGGTGGCTCTCCAGGTAGACGAGGATCTTGTTCTTGTACCCGTGCAGCGCCTCCGCCACCGCCGCGTTCCCGCGGGCGACCTTCTTCGCGAAGTTCTCGTTGCCGCCCGCGTTCGCCGACACGGTGTCCGGGTCCCACAGGATGATCTCCACGTGGACGCCCAGGTCCGCCAGCCCCTTCAAGGCCACCTCCAGCGTGAAGCCCTGGTCGTCCTGCTTCAGCGGGAGGTGGTGCTCCATGGCCCAGTAGGCCAGCCGGACGTAGGTGTTCGCGGGCACGGACGGCGGGGACTTGCCCTCCTGCTTCGAGGACGGCTCGTCCGTGCCGCTGACGCTCTGCCGCACCTCCTCCAGGCACGCGACGAAGGCGGCGAAGAAGTCCTCGCCATCCATCAGGAACCGCGCGCCGTTGTGGTCACTCGTCCGCTTGCTCATGGGCCGAACCTACAGGAGGGGCTTGGATTTCCTACGACCTGACAGGTGTGGGCCCTCAGTCCCAGCGGCTGGTCAGCTTCAGCTTCCACTCACGCAGCTTGCCGTTGCCCACGCCCGACGGGTTGACGACGTGCAGCTTCCACAGGCCGTTGACGGAGCCGTCCCGCGGGATGCCGCGCGTCACCGGGATGCGCTTGGGCGGCGTGCCCTCGTTGGGGCCGTCCCACAGGAGCGCCGTCTCCCCACCCGGATCCTCCAGCGTCAGCACCAGCCGGGACGGGTTGTTGTGCGCCAGGTCCAGCTCCACCGTGATGTCCTCCGGCACCGTCGCCAGCCCCACCACCGGCTGCGTCGACGTCAGCGGCGTCGTGTTCCCCTGCAGCGTCAGGTCCGCGTACGCCGTGAACTCGCCCGACATCCACGCCGGCCGGCACCAGCCCTCCGTCGCGCCCGAGTCCAGGCCGTGGCACGCCAGCCCGTCCTGACACGGCACGAAGCGCGAGCACGACGCGCCGTCCCCCGGGGTGCTCACCGCCGTCACACAGCGGCCGTAGGGGCTGGAGTTGTCGTAAGGGATGCCCTCGCACTCGAGCGCGGGCCCGCACGTCGCGGCGCCCGTGCACGGGTCGCCCTCCGCGCCCTGCTGGGTGGCCGTCTTGAGGTTCTGGAGCGCCGTCGCATCCACGCCCGGCAGCCGGCCCAGCTTCAGGATGTCGTAGAACGGCCGCGCCGCCACCATCGCGTTCGCCGCCGCCGCGGGCACGTTGTACGTCGTCTGCAACGCCGCCGCGGACTGCGTGTTCACCACCGCCAGCGCCCGGCGCGCCTCCGCGACGTTGAAGGACACGCCGTGGAACGTGCCCACCCAGCCGTCCACCGGCAGCTCCACCCGGCCCGTGCCCCGGGCGTACGTCTCCAGCGCCGTCAGCGCCGCCGGCCCCACGTACAGGAGGTCATCCACCTGCTCGATGGAGACGAAGCGCCGGTCGTCCCCCGTGTGCGCGAGGCCGTCCGGCCCGTTGCGCCAGGTGATGATGCTCTGCGCCGCCTGCGAGTTGAGCGGCACCTGCGTGTCCAGCACGGAGAACGTGGTGGTCCAGTCATTGAGGAACAGCACCACCCCGTTGCCCGCGGGCGTGCCCGAGGCCAGCTCCTGCGTCCGCACGGCCAGCGCGGCGGCCGGCGTGTCCGACACCGCGGCAGCGCCGCAGCTCAGGAGGAGGGGAACCGAGGTAAACGACAGAAAACGACGGAGTCTGGAGTTCATGGCCTCCATGTACTCCATGACGGGCCGCGTGTCGGTGACCGTTCAGGTCCTGTCTTGATACAGCGCGCCTACCGCTCCCAGAGCCGGATTCCGGTGCCTGCGCGGCGCACGAGCAGCGGGCTTCCGGCGCCGTCCACGGGCTCGATGCGGCCCGGGAGTGTCGCGGACTGGATGCACTTCCAGCCTCGCCCGGCGAGCGCGGCGTGCAGCTGGTCACCGAAGCCGCCGCCGTAGGACGTGAGCAGGTGGGACGCGCGCAGCCGGTCCAGGAGGTCGCGGCTGGCGTCGTCGGACAGGTAGTAGAGCACCTCCGCCAGCAGCACCAGGTCCGCCTCCAGCGCCACGTCCTCCGCGCTGGCCTCCACGATGCGCACGCGCGCGTGGCCGCCCAGCCGCTCGCGCAGGCGCGTGACGAAGCGGGGCTCGGACTCCACGGCCTGGACGTTCGCGTCGGGGAAGAGCGCCAGCAGGTGCTCGGTCATCATCCCCTCGCACGCGCCCACGTCCACCACGCGCCGGGGCGGGACGGCGTGGCGCAGCGTCCCCAGCACCTTCGCGGTGAGGGCGAAGCGCTCCACCTCGTAGGCGGAGCGGGAGAAGCCCCAGGGGTCCGCGAGCTCGGAGAAGATCTCCGGCTTCGTGAGGGACAGGGCGCGCACCACGTCCGCGGCCCGCGCCTCCGTGAAGGCCTCGATGCCGGGCCCGTCACGCACGGGGTCCGTGCAGGCGCCCGAAACGGCCCCGTCCGGACGCTCCCGGTAGAGCGTGTTGAGCAGGCCCAGCTTGCGCTGGAAGGCCGCGTCGTCCAGCACCGTCCAGGCCGTGGGCCTGGCGCCCGTGGCGGGCACCCACAGGCGGTCGAAGACGCGGCTGACGAGGAGCGCCACCTCGCGGTGCAGGGGGGCGTCCTCCTGCGGGCTGTGGGTGAAGACGCGGACGTCGCCCCGGGAGCGCTGCTCGCGGCACCACGGCCCCACCTCCGAGGGCGACAGCAGCAGGTGCGTGCTCCGCGCGCCCAGGGCCCGGCCCACTGTCTCCAGCTCCCGGCCCGCGCCTCCGTCCTCCGTCACCACCGCCAGGTCCGCCCCCGGCGCCACCGTGCTGAACAGGCGGACGACGTCCTCCGGGTGGGCCACGACGATGAGCGCCGGGGCCGGGTTGTTCTCTGCCATGTGCCGCACTCCTGTTTGAAAGTGATTGCGTGACGGCCTTCAGCCGTGGGCCGCGCTCCAGTCGGACACGGACTCCGCCTCCGGCTTCGGGAAGCGGAGCAGCGGCAGCAGCTGCTCGCGGATGAGCGGCTCCCAGCCCAGCCGCTCCGACAGCGCCCAGCCCGTCGCCAGCAGCAGGCGGCCTTCGTGCGCGTCGCGGGGGAGGCGGCGCACCACCTCCTCCGCCACGCGCTCCGCGGTGCGCAGCTCCTGCTCCCGCAGCACGCCCGCGGGCAGCGCCTTCCAGGCCTCCACCGTGTGCGCCAGGCCCGCCTCCCGGGCGTCCGCCGCCGCGTCGGAGACGACGAGGTTCGGGTGCGCGGCCTCCGACAGGCCCTGCCGCAGGCACACCTCGCGCAGGGCCCGCCTGGCGCCGCTCACGCCGGAGATGACGCAGATGGCGCCGCAGCCCAGGGCCTCCAGCTGCGCCAGCCCGTAGGACTCATACAGCGACTGCCCCAGGGACACGTCCGTGGCGCGGTGCAGGTCGTCCCGCGTGAAGTCCAGGCCCGCGGGCCACGTGGGCTGGTTCACCAGCGCGATGTGCAGGCCCGTGTCCTTCGCGTTGAACGCGTCCACCCGCGCCTTCAGGGCGCGCAGGTTGTCGGACGGCTCCGCCTCGTTCCACTCCGTCACCATCACCAGCAGCGCGGGCTTGCGCTCCGGCGGCAGCAGCGTGGCCAGGTGCTCGCACACGTCCACGTCGCGCCAGAGCCCCTTGCAGACCTCGTCCCGCGCGATGTGCGTGAGCAGCAGGCGGAAAGCTTTTCCCCACTGCTTGCGCGCATGGGCCAGCACCCGCGCCCGCGCCGCCTCCTTCGCGTCCCAGCCCGTGTCGATGGGCCGGTGGCCGTGCGGCACCACCGTCACCGGGTGGAGCGCGTAGCGCGCGTCCAGGAACCGCAGCTCGTCCGCCACGGAGGCGCTCACCGCGCCCACGCGGTCGCACAGGTGGCCGTTGCGCAGGATCTGGAAGTTGGGCCAGGTGCCCACGGGGTAGACCTCGTCCAGCGTCCGCCCCGCTTCCAGCCCCAGGCGCTGGATGTTGTAGAAGCGCGCGTCGGACGCGCCCTGCCCTGCCTCGCCGTACTCCACCAGCACGCGGGGCGTGCGCACCTCGCCCGCGTAGTACACCGTGCGGCACCAGCCGCGCCCGTCGAGCAGCGCCTTGTACGCGAGCGGCAGCGACAGGTGCTCCTGCGCCAGGATGACCGTCCCCGCCCCCTCCTTCGCCGGGCGCAGCCGCTCCAGCGCGTCGAAGACGGGCTCCGCGAGGACGATGGCCAGCATCGCGTCGTGGTCCAGCGCGGGCGCGTCCATCAGGCCGTGCCGCACCGCCTCGCGGAACAGGCGGTTGACCCAGGGCGCCGCGCCCAGCCGCGTGCCGAAGCGCTGGCGCCACACGCGCGACAGCCCCGCCACGCCGCCGGACGCGCGCCCCGGCAGTCGAACGGGAGGTCCACGCCCAGCAGCGTGTGCAGCCGCGCGAGGAACCGGGGCAGCGTGCCCATCCGCACCCGGTAGCCCCGGAGCACGTCGGTGAGGTCCACGAGCAGCACCTCCACCGGGCCGCCCGGGGCGTCGCGCCGCCCGTAGACGAACGACACGTCGTGCTGCTCCTCCACCGGCCGGAAGACGCGCGTCCACCGCTCCGGGTTGTCCGGGCGCAGGCCGCTGTAGAACACCTCGCCGTGCGCCTCCAGGTCGCGCGCCAGCGACTCCTCCGGCGCGTAGCTGCCCAGCCCGCACGGCCGCACCGTGGGGCTCACCAGCAGCGTGCGCGGGAAGTCCCGCCGGTACTCGGGGGAGGACAGCAGGTGCTCCAGCACCACGCCCATCCCGCCCAGCGTGCGCGTCGCTTCGTAGGAGAGGTGCACCAGCAGGTCCCCCTCCTGCGTCCCGAGCCATCGGGGCTCCCGCGCGCTCATGGCGCCACCGTCCAGACGCGCTCGCACAGCCCCCGGCCCGCGCCCAGCCTGCGCGCGTGCGCCTCCACCGCGGGCAGCGTCCGGGGCTCGAGCTGGCTTGCGTAGAAGGACAGCCCGCGCAGCTTCGCGGGCCACAGCGCCGTCATGTCCACGCACCGGGGCGACAGCCCGAGCGCCCACGCGTAGTCGACAATCTCATCCTCCGGGTGGTGCGCGGAGTACGGCAGGTCCTCGTAGTAGACGACGCCCCGCTCGCCGCGCAGCGCCCGCACGGCGTCACGCACCAGCAGGTGGTCCACGTGGCTGGAGATGCCCAGCGGCACGTAGCAGAGGGCGTCGTCGGACACGCTCGCCAGCACCTCCTCCAGGGCCAGCCGCACGCGCGCGGCCAGCGCCGCCCGCGCCTCCTCCGGCTCCGCGGGGCCCCCCG
>NZ_JBKGHJ010000179.1:0-15307 GCF_046520365.1 Corallococcus sp. 4LFB | reverse complement strand
GCGCCTGCGTGAGCGCGCCGGCCACCACCGCCACCACCGTGCCGCCCAGCGCCAGCGCCGCGCGGTGCTTGCGGACCTTCTTGCCCAGCCAGTAGCGCGCGCCATGGCGGGCCCGCACCGGCTCGCCCGACAGGAAGCGCTCCAGGTCGTCGGTGAACGCGCGCACGGAGTCGTAGCGGAGCGGCCGCTCCTTCTGGAGGCACTTGAGGACGACGGCCTCCAGGTCCTCCGGGATGTCCGGCTCCAGCAGGCGCGGGCGCGGCGGCGGCTCCGACTGGAGCTTCGCGAGCACTTCCTTCTCCGTGCCGCCGGTGAAGGGGGGCTGCCCGGTGAGCAGCGCATACAACGTCGCGCCCAGCGCGTAGACGTCCGCGCGGCGGTCCAGGCGGTGGCCCTCCCCGCGGGCCTGCTCGGGCGGCATGTAGTGCGGCGTGCCCAGCACCGCGTTCGGGGTGGTGCTGTCCTCGCGCCAGTCGCGCGCGAGCCCGAAGTCCATCACGAACGGGAGGAAGCCTCCGTCCTCCGAGCGCTCCACCAGGATGTTGCCGGGCTTCAGGTCGCGGTGGACCAGCCCCACGCGGTGCGCGGCGTGCACGCCCTCCGCGGCCTGGCACAGCACCCAGACGCGCTGCTCCAGCGTGAGCGAGTTCGAGAGCTGTCCCAGCGACGGGCCCTCCACGTAGCGCATGGCGATGAACGCGTGCCCGCGCACCTCGCCCACCTCGTAGACCTCGCACACGCGCTCGTGGCGCACGCGGGCCTGGGCGCGGGCCTCGGAGAGGAAGCGGCGGGCCAGCTCCGGGTCCCCGTCGCGCACGAACTTGAGGGCCACGTTGCGGCGCAGGAGCGGGTCGTAGGCCAGGAACACCTGCCCCATGCCGCCCTGCCCCAGGAAGCGCACGGGCTCGTAGCGGTCCCAGCCGGGCACCGGGAAGGTGGGCACGCCTTCGACGGGCAGCGAGGAGGGGACCGCCGTCGACAGCGTGGCGGCTTCCTCGATGGGGGCGGTCCCCCGGTCCGTGCGACCTTTGACCAGGTCCTGCCGCAAGAGGTCCAGGGTGTTCTCCGTCAGCCGGCCCCGTTCCTTCAGCAGTTCCAGGGGCCCGCGGTGCAGGCGGAGGGCCTCCTCGCGCAGGGCGGCCGCCTCGTCGGAGGACAGCAGCCCCTCGTCCAGCGCGAGCAGGACCTCCTCCTCGTACACCTCTTGACGACCTGCCCCGGGCACGGACGGGAGCATACGGGGAAGGCCGGGAACGCGGGAGCGCCGCCGGAAGGGCGCCATGGGAGGGAGCGAGGGGGCGCTCCCGGAAAGGGGGAAGGCCGGCCCCTCCGGCGGGCTCCGCGAGACGGAGGCTAGGCGGTCCGGCGCTGACGGCGGCGCAGGCCCGGCACTCCCATCAGGCCCAGGAGGGCCAGCCAGGAGGCATCCGGCGCGGCGCTGCACCCGCCGCCGCCCGCGAAGGCGCGCGAGCCCTGCACCGTCCAGGTGTACTCCGCGGGGGACTCATCCCGGTTGCCGCTGTCGTCCACCGCGCGCACCTGAAGGACGTGGTCCCCGGTGCCGACGGTGTAGGAGTCCTCGCAGGGGCCCCACTCGCCACCGTCGAGCCGGCACTCGAACGTGCTGCCCTCCTCCGTGGAGGCGTACTCGAAGTCCGCCGTGCGGCTGGAGGTGGTGGGCGCCGGGCCCTTCACGATGGAGGTGTCCGGGGCCTGCGTGTCCGGCTCCCGGGTGTCCACGACGAAGGGGACGGGGGTGGACGCGGGGCTGGTGCCGCCGGGCGTCTCGGCCGTGGCCGTCACGGTGTGCGGGCCGTCCGGAAGCGGCGTCGTGGGGACGCAGCTCCAGTGGCCGCTCCCATCCACGGTGGCGGTGCAGACCCCGGTGGTGCCCTCGCGCACCGTCACCGTGGCGCCGGGCTCGCCGGTGCCGGAGAGGGCGGGCGTGCCGGTGGACACCGTGGTGTTCGCCACCGGGCCGGTGATGACCGGGGCGGCCGGAGCCGGGACCTGGGTGTTCACGACGAAGGGGACGGCGGTGGACGGGAAGCTGGTGGCGCTCCCGGGCGTCTGGGCCGTGGCCGTCACGGTGTGCGGGCCGTCGGGAAGCGGCGTCGTGGGCGTGCAGGTCCAGTTGCCGCTGGCGTCGGTGGTGGCGGTGCAGACCACGGTGGTGCCCTCGCGCACCGTCACCGTGGCGCCGGGCTCGCTGGTGCCGGTGATGGGGGGCGTGCTGGTGGACACCGTGGTGTTCGCCACCGGGCCGGTGATGACCGGGGCCGGCGTCACGGGGCCCGGGTCCTGGGCCACGCACTGCTGGGTGGTCGGGTCGCAGAACCCCTCGCAGACGTTGGACGCGGTGCACGCCTGGCCCACCTCCAGCAGGCAGCGCGGCGAGCAGGTGTCACCGCCCACCAGGTTGCCGTCGTCGCACACCTCCGTGCCCGCGCGGACGCCGTCGCCGCACGTCGTGCCGCAGGTGCTGGGCGAGCCATTGCAGCTGTAGCCCGGCTCCACCGCGCAGGTGGTGTTGCAGCCGTCGCCGTTGGCGGCGTTGCCGTCGTCGCACTGCTCGCCGGCATCCAGCACGCCGTCGCCGCAGGTCTTGAAGCACGAGGTGCCGGGCGCGGGGCAGCTGTAGCCCGGCTCCACGGTGCAGGTGGCGTTGCAGCCGTCACCCGCCGTGGTGTTCCCGTCGTCGCACGCTCGGCGCCCGCGGTGATGCCGTCGCCGCAGAGGGTGACGCAGGTGCTGGGCGCGCCGGAGCAGCTGTAGCCCGGCTCCACCTGGCAGCCGCTGGAGCAGCCGTCGCCGGACTGTTCATCGCCGTCGTCGCACGTCTCGTTCGCGTCCAGCGCCCCGTTGCCGCAGGACTGGGCGCACACGGAGGGGCCCGTGGACGGCGTGGAGCAGGCGTAGCCGTCTTCCACGCGGCACTCGGTGGCGCAGCCGTCGCCGGACGTCAGGTTGCCGTCGTCGCACTGCTCGCCCGGGTTCACGGTGCCGTCGCCGCAGGTCTTCGCGCAGGGCTGGCCCGGGGTGGCGCAGGCATAGCCCAGCTCCAGGGTGCAGGCGTTGGAGCAGCCATCACCCAGGGCGGTGTTGCCGTCGTCGCACAGCTCGCCGGCGTTGAGCACGCCGTTGCCGCACAGCGGGGCGCAGACGGACGGAGCGCCGGAGCAGGTGTAGCCCGTCTCGATGCGGCACGCCGCGGAGCAGCCGTCGGAGCTGAACGCGTTGCCGTCGTCGCACTGCTCACCCGCGTTGATGGCGCCGTTGCCGCGAGGTGGCCGCGCAGGGCCTGGCCCGGCGTGGGGCACGCGGTAGCCGTCCTCCACGCCGGCAGCTGGCGTTGCAGCCGTCGTTCGCGGTGGTGTTGCCGTCGTCGCACTGCTCGCCGGGGTTCAGGTTGCCGTTGCCGCACGTCTGGGCGCAGGTGCTGGGCGCCCCCGTGCAGCCGTAGCCGGGCTCAATGCCGCAGGTGGCGTTGCAGCCGTCGCCGTTGGTGGTGTTGCCGTCGTCGCACTCCTCGCGCGGGGAGACGGCGCCGTCACCGCAGCGGTCGTCGTAGGCGTCCACGAAGAGGTAGCGGAAGGCGTTCGGCGGGCTGGCCGCGTTCTCGTTGCACAGCTCGATGCGGTTGACGCCCGCGTGCCAGGCCGCGTTGGTGCCGAACTCGCGGAAGATGTTCTTCTGCCAGGGCTGGCCGGGCGGCTCGCTCACGGTGACGGGGGTGATGTCCACGCCGTTCACCTTCGCGCTGTCGAACCGGTTGTCGTTGAAGGTGGCCAGCCGCAGGCGGAACTGCGCGACGTTCGTCGTCGAGGGGATGAGGAAGTCCTGGTACACGCACGTCTGCGCGCCCTGGGGCGCCATGAAGCGCGCGGTCTGCATCTCCAGCGGCCAGTCGTTCGCGTCGCGCACGCCGGTGTCCGCGCCGGTGGTGGTGCCGGTGTAGAACCAGTGCGGATCCACCCCGCCCGCGGGCAGGCGGCGGTTCTGCGCGTCCACGCCGGTGTTGAACACCGCCACGCCCGCCCTCACGCAGCGGCTGGGGCTGCCCGCGCAGGCGAAGCCGGGCTCCACCTCGCACTGCCGGCTGCACCCGTCGCCCTCGAAGCGGTTGCCGTCGTCGCAGACCTCCTGCGCGTAGGACGGGTACTGGCGGTTGTCGAACGTGCCATTGCCACACAGCGACAAATCACACGTGGCCGAACAGCCGTTGCCACTGTCCGCGGTGTCGCCGTCGTCACACAGCTCGCCAGGGTCGGTGACGTTGTTGCCGCACAGGCTCGCCAGCGAGCACGCGTTGCCGGGCACGTTGCACAGGAAGCCCGCCTCCACGGTGCCGGTGGCCGAGCAGCCGTCCCCGCTCACGGTGTTGCCGTCGTCGCACTGCTCGCCGGGCTGGAGCCGGCCGTCCCCCACGAGCGCGGAGGACTGGCTCGTGAGGACGGGCTCCGAGGTGGAGGTCGCCGACTCGCAGCCGGCGAGGAGGAACAGCGAACACAGCGCCAGCGCGTGGAGGCCCGCGCGCAGGGCCAGGCGGGGTGAATCTCCCCGGAGGGAATTCATCAGGGTCGTGAACATGAAGGGTCTGCCCTACTTCTTGAGGGTGTCGGGGGAAGAGGAGGAGGCCGGCGCCGTCTGCACGCCCTCGGCCTCTCCGACGATCTTGAACTCGACGCGGCGGTTCTTCGCGCGGCCGTCCGCCTTGGCGTTGTCCGCGATGGGCTGCTCGGGGCCGAAGCCCTTCGCCTCCAGCCGCTCGCGCTGCACGCCCTTGCTCACGAGGTAGTCCACCACCGCCTCGGCGCGCCGCTGGGACAGGTCCAGGTTGTACGCGGGCTTGCCGGTGTTGTCGGTGTGGCCTTCCACGCGGACCTTCTCCAGGTCCGGGTGGGACACGAGGATGGCCGCGACCTTGTCGAGCACCGCGTTGCTGCGCTTCTGGATGACGGCCTTGTTGTTCTCGAAGAACACGGCCTCGAGGATGCGGATGCTGCCGGAGTCGATGCGCGCGATGGGCGCCTCCTTGCAGCCGCCATTGGACTCGGTGCCCGGTTCGTCGGGGCAGTTGTCCAGGCGGTCCACGATGCCGTCGCCGTCGCGGTCCGGCTCCACGTCCGGGCAGCCGTCGGTGTCCTTGTAGCGGTTGAACGTCTCCGGCTCCTTCGGGCACGCGTCCTTGGAGTCCACGATGCCGTCCCCGTCGGAGTCGGGGTCGTCCGGGCAGCCGTCCTCGTCCTGGAAGCCGTTCTTGTTCTCCGCCTGCGCGGGGCACTGGTCCGCCAGGTTGGGGATGCCGTCCTGGTCGTCGTCCTTGTCCGGGCAGCCCTGGAGCTGCGTGAGGCCCGCCGTCGTGGGGCACTGGTCGTCGCGGTTCTTCACGCCGTCGCCGTCGGCATCCAGGTCGGGACACTCGGCGGCCACGTGGGGCTGGCCCGCGATACAGACGGGGCCCTTGGGCGGGGAGGCGTGCCGAAGGACACCCCGGCGAGCACGCGGAAGCGCGGCGTGCCCGGCGTCTGGCCAAAGCCCGGGCCGCCCATGACGTACACCTCGGTGCCGTCGGCGGTGGGGACGCGCAGGCCCAGCAGGGCCTCCATTGAGCTGGGCGAGTCCTGCGTGGGCACGGTGCCGCGCACGAGGACCTCCTCGCGCAGGCCCCAGAGGCCGGCGGACAGGTTCACGCCGCCGTTCAGCTCCACGCCCATCTCATCCTGGTACGGCTGCGTCTGCGGCGTCAGCGCGTACGTCTTCGTGCGCACGAGCGCCCCGACGTCCGCGCCCACGCGGAAGGTGCCGCCCAGCTGCTTGCCGGCGCCCAGGCGCGGGGAGAAGGTGAAGCCCTCGTCGCGGGTGAGGGCGGCCTTGCTGCCCAGGGGCAGGGCCACGCCCAGGTGCAGTCCGAGGTCCAGCGGTCCGCCCCGGCTCTCCGAGAGGAAGCCCGCGCGGGCCTGGACCCACGGGGTGCCGAGCGCGCTGGTGGTGGGACGGGACACGCCGAGCCCGGCGGTCTCCGGGCCCCACTGGGCGACGATGGGCACCTGGGCGCCCACCTCCAGCCAGTTCGTGAAGGAGTACGCGGCGCTCAGGTGCGCCGTCACGCGGTTGGAGATGACGTCGGCCTGGCGGTCGCCGTCCTCCACGAGGACGAGGGGCCGGTTCTCGTAGTGCGCGGTCAGCCCGACGCGGAACTGCCCCGCGGGGAGCAGGTCGCCGGTGGACAGCACGAGGCTGTCGCGCATGCCGGGGTTGAGCTGCAGGCGCTCCAGTTCGATGCCCGGGATGGTGCTCTGGGCCTGGGCGCTGCTGAAGGCGCAGAGGACGGCCAGTCCTCCGAGCCCAAGGTGATGCCTTCGTGCGAACAAGCGTTCCTCCACATGCACTCGCGGGCTTGAAGGTGCCCGCGCCCCCTCGCGAGGCGAGCGGTGCGCGGACGGTTGCACGCGAGGGGCCAGGAGGTGTCGGAAGCACGACATCGAGTCGTGGCGGGGGGATGCGAGGCGGGGCCCGGGCCGGGCCCTCGTGGCTGACGCGTCAGCGGAGGACGCGGACACGGCGCTGACGCGTCAGGGGAGGACGCGGGGCCTACAGGTGGAAGTGGCCCGCGGCCTCCGGCTGGTAGGGCACGGCGAGGATGCGCAGGCGCCGGGTGCGGCCATTGGGGAGGGGCCACTCCACGGTCTGGCCCACGGACAGGCCAATGAGGGCGCTGCCCACGGGGGCGAGGATGGAGATGCGGCCGGCGTCGCTGTTGGCGTCCTTGGGATAGACGAGGGTCACCTCGCGCGTCTCCCCGCCCTCTTCGTCCTCGAAGACGACGGTGCTGTTCATGGTGACGACGTCGCGGGGGATGGCGCCGGAGGACGTGACGGTGGCGCGGGCGAGCTCGGACTCCAGCTGCTCCACGAGCTCCGCGTTGCGGGCGTTGCCGTACTGTTCGACGACGCGCTCCAGGCGCTGGAGGTCGGTGTCGGTGACGATGAGGGGGTGGTCGTGGGTCATGGCGATGGCCTCCTGCGTGGGAAGGGAATGACGGGGGAACGCATTCCCGGAGGGCGGGAGCGCGTGGGGTGGGGCTTCAGTGGGGGTGGAGCGGACGCCGTCCGTCGTGAGCTACGCGAGACGGGCGGCGTGGGTGACAAGCCAGGCGGTGGCTCGGCCGTGCGCGGGCAGCGTCCGGCGCACGGAGATCCGGCGCGGAGCACGCTGCAGGCAGGCTGTGAGCGAAACCGTCATCTGGCGAGGGACCCGGGGGGCTGCGGCTGCGGTGAAGTGCTGAATGTAGCCGTGCCGTCCGTGATTGCAACCGACCCCCGGAGAACAGGCGGCCTGGCGGACAGCCGCCGTGACGCCCGGAGGCGCGGAATCAGCGCAGCGGGGACACGTCCTGGAACCACACCCCCGTGGCGCTGATGGCTTCCAGCGCGAGCTTGATGTCCTCGGGAATGACGAGGACCACTTCCCAATGCAGGGGGCGGAAGACCCGCGCACTGCCGAGCCGTGTGGCGTCGATGCGCATGCCCCCTACGGAGATATAGGTCCCCACCTTCTCCGCGATCCCGTTCTTGGGCGTCCAGTACTGCACTTCCTCCGAAGCTTCTTCGTCGATGCAATTCACTCGGCGGATGGCGTTCAGGATGAAGAAGTCGTCAGACTGGCCCTCGATCTCCACGGGAAAGAGCTGGATGTCGTTCGGAGCCAGCCGCTCAAAAATTGCGGCCACTCGCGAGGTAACCACTGGGATGCTGCCTGACGCATGGGAGTAGTCGAGAGCCCTGCCTGGAATGTCGATGGGGATGCGGATGCGTCCTGCCCAGGAACTCGGCCTGCCCTTTCTAAAGAGCTGCCAGGGATACTTGAGTTCAATTCCCTGGGCATCTTGTGGATGCCCCAACTCCCAACGTCCTTCCAGGTACACGTCGTCGCTAAGGTCGAAGTATCGCGAAGACACGGGTCAAACTCCTGGACTCACTCCATGCGAGTCACCAGCTTGTTGAGGAGGCTTCCCTTCTGGAGGATTTCATCCGCCAGGGTCCGCAGTACTTCCGTCAGTGACTCCCGACACTGAGCGAGGGTCTCGCAGTTCTCTGTCGCCAGTTCAAGCGCTCGATGAACCCGCACGTGGTACTCGCGAGGATGCGGACCTCGGTGGCCCGGCACGTCGACCTGATTCGCGGGGTCGTCCAATGACATCCCTGCACGCCTGAAGATCTTCTCGTAACGTGGCGTCCACGGTCCTCCGTTCGCGGTGGAAGTGCTGAATTTGTCGGACGCGATGTGATGCTTCGGCCCTTTCACATCCACGGGCCCACCCGTCGCCACCGCCCCCGGCGCCAGGGTGATGAGGATGTCACCCGTCGTGGACACCGCCACGGACTCCACCTGAGCGACCGCACCCAGCCGGAAGCCGCCCTCCGCCACGCCTACGAGTGACGCCTGCGCCGAACCGGGCAACGTGGGCACCCTCGCGGCAAGCGTCTCCGCCGTGCTGCCCAGCGCCGCCGTGGCCAGCATGACGAAGGCCCGCGCGGCGTTCTCACCCATCACCTCGCCGTACTGCTCGCCCGCGTCCCGGAGCGCATCGAAGGTCGTGGCCTCCGACACCGCTTCCGAGAGCCGCATCCATCCCTGGATGAGGCTCCACACCGTGTCGACGCCCAGATAGGCGATGAGCACCGCAGTCATCGTCGCCGCGACGCCCTTAGACACGGGCTCGGGCAACAGCCACAGGCCTAGATATAGGGCGCCGGTCGTGACGATCATCGAGAGCACCGCCTCGCGATCCGTCATGCCCCGCAGTGCGCCCTCCGTCTCGTCCCACACCGAGTCCAACGCGATGGAGAAGGCCAGCGTGCGCTTGCCGTCCTCGTCCAGCGTGGGCCCGCGCTCCAGGAGGTGGAGGCAATCGTCGGAGAGCGCCTTGCGCTTGCACCAGCGTCCATACGCCGCCGCCAACTCCGCATCCGGAGCATCCCTGAGCCGAAGGCGCCCTCGCCCTGGCTCCTGCACGGAGATGAGCCCCAGGTGTCCACGCACGTGGGCGTAGGGACGCGATGGGAGCGACGCCGTCAGCAGCCTTCGAGCCGCCTCCATCGGGTGCATGGACACAGGCGCGGTGCGTGCGAGTTCCGCGACCGTGGACACGAAGGCGTCTTCGTCCAGCGCCGCAGGCCGGACGTCCCGTTGCGGCGTGTGAACGCGGGCGGCCCCTCGACCCGTGTCGAGCCGCACGCTCCGGGACGCCGCACAGCCAGTCCCGACGAGCAGCATCCACGCGATGACGACAGCGACAGTGAGTCGCGGAGGGTTATCCGGAGCGGAGGGCCGTGGCATGGATGCGTGAAGCCTACCCGGAGCCACGGCGTCCTGGGTCAGCCGCGCACGGAGGACAGCGCGGCTTCGGTCTCCGCCACCAGGGCCCGCACCAGGTCCGCCGCCGGGCCCTCTCGCGACAATCCAATGCCCTGCCCCGCCCACAGGGCCATGAAGCGCGTGTCGTTCTGCTTCGACGACGCGGCCCTCAGCGTGCGCGTGGCCCCGTGCTGCTGGGGGAACGGGAGGATGGCGCCGGCCTCCTCCAGCGTGGTCGTCAGCTCGTTCGGAATCGCTCGGGCCGGGCGACCGGAGAAGGCGCGGGTGATGCGCGAGGACTCATCCCGGGCCTCACGCAGCAGCGCCTTGTGCGCCGCCGCCGCGCTGGACTCCTGGCACCGCAGGAACGCCGTGCCCAATTGCACGGCGCCGCACCGAGCATCCGCGCCGCCGCGATACCGCGTCCGTCCATGATGCCGCCGCTGGCGATGACCGGCACCCGCACGGCGTCCACCATCTGCGGCACCAGCGCCATCGTCCCCACCATGCCCGCGTCGAACGACCCACCGAAGGAGCCCCGGTGGCCTCCCGCCTCCGAGCCCTGCGCGACAATCGCATCCACGCCCGCGGCCTCCAGCGCCCGGGCCTCGCGCACGTTCGTCGCCGTGCCCACGACGAGGATGCCCCGCGACCGGAACGTCTCCAGCACCGGCGCGGGCGGAATGCCGAAGGTGAAGCTGAACACCGTGGGCGCCGCTTCGAGCACCGCCTCCACCTGCTTCGCGAAGTCCGGCATCGCCGCCGCCGGAATCACGGGAGGAGGCAGTCCCACCGCCGCGTGGAAGCGCTCGAGGATGGCGAGCGTGGGCCCGGGGTCCGCGGGAGCCACCGCGGGCTGGGGAGCGAAGAGGTTGATGGCGTAGGGCCGTGCTGTGAGGGAGCGCACCGCCCAGGCCTGCTGGACGATGTCCTCCGGCTGCACATAGGCGGCCCCCAGCGAGCCCAGACCTCCGGCTTCGGACACCGCCGCGACCAGCTCCGGCGGCGTCAGGCCGCCCGCCATCGGAGCCTGGATGATCGAATGCGCCACCCCGAGCCTCTCCGAGAACCTGCGCCACCCCTGCGG
Organism: Corallococcus sp. 4LFB; assembly: GCF_046520365.1. NCBI lineage: Bacteria > Pseudomonadati > Myxococcota > Myxococcia > Myxococcales > Myxococcaceae > Corallococcus > Corallococcus sp. 4LFB. Next base: position 4,860 of record NZ_JBKGHJ010000179.1, on the reverse strand, counting down.
ATCCATCATGGCCACACCTCCCGTGACTCACGTCGGACAGCATTAACGGCCCGGGCTCACGGCGGGCTCCCGCTGGCCCCGGAGACATCAGTCCTGCTTCCACGCTCCATGCGGAGCGCGGCGCAAGGGCCCGTACCTCCCCGCATCCAAGCAGGTACCGAAGGGCCCGGTGAAAGGCCGACGGGAGTACCACCAGGTCGTGCCAGCGGGCATCCAGAGTCTGGCCAGGGCCCGGCCGCCATCGTCTCGCGTCGCGGCCCTGAACTTCTCGTAGGCCTCCTCCATCAGGCGCCTCAGCACGTCCACGGAGGGCTGGGGACGCTTCTCCTGGACGAGTTCCAGCGCGTCCCGGTTCGTCAGCGCATACGCGAAGTCGTCGATGCCACCCCGGGAGTCTCCGGCGGTTTCAGCGATCCGTTGCCACCGTGGCAGGCGCGATTCGACGGAGCCAGTCCCCGTCCAGAACGAGGCCCGCCTGGACGCGGTCAGCGTCTCCAGGACCTTCAGCTCGGCTTCGGAACACCGGGGCAGGTTCTTCATGAGTTCACTGGCACTGCAAGGTCGCGCCGCTAGCGCGCCAGGCTTCCGAACCTCCAGACCGTCCCCCTCCGCCGGCACGGGCCAAACCTGTCCGACTGTCCGACAGGTTTCCACCGTGCCGTCCCAACGGGTCCGACTGTCGGACAGGTTCTCGCTGCCCAGACCTGTCCGACTGTCGGACAGGTTTTCGCGGGCCGCCTCCGGCGGGGGAGGCCCTGCGGGACTCTCAACTTCTCATCCATGTGGACAGGCTTCATGCCCGACGGTTTGGGGCGCTCCGCGCCCTGGCGTTGAGCGACGCCCCGGCGCCCGTCATTCGCAGTCGTAGTTCGGGGCCGGCGCGCCGGGCTCCAGGACGACCGGCGCCGGTCCTCCTGCCTTCACCAGCGCTTCACCACAGTCCAGCGTCACGTCCTTCGCCAGGTGCCGGTACAGGACACACGACGCGCGCTCCACGAAGAACGCCTGCTTCGGCCAGTCGGGGCCACGCGAGGCCAGGATGGCCACGGCGTACCGCCCACCGTCCGGCAGCGTCACCAGCCCCACCTCGTTGAGCACGTTGTAGCGCGCGTCATCACCACAGCAGCCCGGCGGCAACCACCCACCCTTGTGCTGGAGCGACGCGCGGGCGTTCGCGGGCAGGCGCGTCCCCAGCCAGCCGCCGCAGCCGTCGCGAGGCGTCAACTCCATCCACTTCAGCAGCCGCGCCGTGGGTTCCTTCTCCAGCAACTCCCCCCGCTCCAACCGCGCCAGGAAGGACACCATGTCGTCCGCGCAGAAGTAGTTGTCCCGCCCCATCACGCGCGGAGAGTTCGTCGCCCAGCGCTCCCGGCCGTAGTTCCACTTCGTCAGCGCCGTGTGCCTCAGCCCCAGGCCCTGAAGATAGACATTGATGGCATCCGGTCCGCCCACCAGGTCGATGACCTCTCCGGACGCCTCGTTGTCCGACGTGCGGAACACCTTCTCCGCGAGCGGCGCCACCGTCGCCAGGTCCCGCTGCTCCAGCGCCGCCGCCACCCAGAACACCTTCGCGGAGCTGGCGGAGATGTGCGGCTCCGTGCCGGCGACGCTCGCGGATTCGCCCGTCCGCAGGTCCACCACCGCCAGCGACAGGTCCGTTCCGGGGGACAGGCGCGCGGCCTCGCTCGCCAGGGACTCCACCACCGTCTTCAAGGACTCATGAGGAACGCTCGCTTCCGGCGTCGTCGCGCAACCGCTCATCGCCACGAGCCCCGCCCAGAGCCACATCCTCCGCATCCTCGACCCCTTGTCCGAAGTTCAGTGAATCAGCTGGTGCACCTGCTCCAGCAGCAACGCCGTCACCAACCCGCCGTACGTGCCCAGCACGTATCCCAGCACCGCCAGCAGCACGCCCACCGGCGCGAGCGCGGGATGGAAGGCCGCCGCCACCACGGACGCGGAGGCCGTGCCTCCCACGTTCGCCTGCGACCCCACCGCCGCGAAGAACACCGGCGCCTTCAGCCAGCGCCGCGCGCCCATCGTCACCGCCGCGTGGATGCACATCCACACCGCCCCCACCGCCACCAGCGCGGGCGCGTCCCACAGCCGCCGGAACTCCGCCTGCGCGCCAATCGTCGCCACCAGCAGGTACAGGAACAGCGAGCCCAGCCGGCTCGCCCCCGCGCCCTCCAGCCTGCGCACCGGCGTGAACGACAGCACCACGCCCACCGTCGTCACCAGCAGCACCACCCACGTGAAGCCCGTCACCACGTTGCCCAGGTCCGGCAGCTGCTTCGCCAGCGCCGTGCACGCCACCGTCACGCCGAACGCCACCGCCAGCATCGACAGCAGATCCGACAGGCTCGCGGGCCGGGCGGACGACGCCTGGAGCCGCGCGGACTCCTCCCGCACCCGGTCCAGCGCCGTCCGGTCCGCGCCGATGCGCGCATCCATCGCCTTCTCACGCCCGGCGAAGGACAACAGCACCGCGGTCCACACGTTGGACACGCCCACGTCCACCACCACCATCATGCTCAACGTGCTGTCCAGCACGCCCACGCTCTGGCCAATCGCCACGAAGTTCGCGCTGCCGCCAATCCACGACCCGCTGAGCGCCGCCAATCCCTTCCACGCCTGGTCCCCCAGCTCCGCGGGCACCAGCCACCCCAGCGCCAGATACGCGAGCGGCCCGCCCACCATGATGCCCAGCGTGCCCGCCAGGAACACGCCCACCGCGCTGCGCCCCAGCCTCGCGACGGCGGGCAGGTCCACCGACAGCACCAGCAGCACCAGGCTCGCGGGCAGCAGGTACACGCGCGTGAAGGCGTACAGCTCCGACTGCGTGGGGATGACACCCGTGTTCGACAGCAGCGTCGGCACGAAGTACGCGAACACCAGCAGCGGCACCACGTTGAAGAACCGCGCCACCGCCGGGTAGCGCTGCAAGGCATACAGCCCCGCCAGCACCGCGAGCAGCACGGCGAGCACCGCCATCGGGTCCTGGATGAGCGGTGGCGTCACCGGGGCTCCACGCCCAGGCCCGCGCCCGCTCCCAGTTGGATGCGGCCCTGCACCACCGGGTGCGCGCGGTACGGGTCCTCGGCGAGCAGCAGGTTGCCGTCCAGGTCCACCCAGTCCACCAGCGGCGCCAGGTGCGCGCCCGCCGCGATGCCCAGCCCCGTCTCCACCATGCAGCCCAGCATCACCTTCAGGCCGCACGCGCGCGCCGTCTCGATGATGCGCAGCGCTTCCCGGATGCCGCCGCTCTTCTGGAGCTTCACGTTGATACCGTGGAAGCCCTCCGCCAGCTTCGGCACGTCCGACGCCTTCGTCAGCGACTCGTCCGCCACCAGCGGCAGCGGCGAGCGCGCGCGCAGCCACTTCGCGCCCTCCACGTCCGCCGCGGGCAGCGGCTGCTCCACCAGCTCCACGCCCTGCGTGGCCAGCCACTGGATGTGCGCCAGCGCCTCTTCCGGCTTCCAGGCTTCGTTCGCGTCCACGCGGATGGTCTGCGCCGTCAACGCGCGCACCGTGCCGAACACCTCCCGCACCCGGTCCGCGCCCAGCTTCACCTTCAGCACCGGGAAGTCCGCCGCCTCGCGCACCTTCACCGCGAGCGTCTCCGGCACGTCGATGCCAATGGACATGGACGTCACCGGCTGGCGCGCGGGGTCCACGCCCAGCATCCGGTACAGCGGCACGCCCATCACCTTGCCCGCCCAGTCATGCAGCGCCAGGTCCACCGCCGCCTTCGCAGCGGGGTTGTCCGGCAGCGCCGCGTTCACGGCCTCGGACACGTCGCGGAAGCAGCACAGGTCGCGGCCCTCCAGCACCGGGGCCAGCTGGTGGAGCGCGGCCTCCACCGTCTCCCAGGACTCGCCGTAGCGCACGTTGGGGGCGGCCTCTCCGTAGCCCACGTGCCCGCCGGAGCGCACCTCCACGAACACGTTGCGCTTCACCGTGCTCGTGCCCCGGGCAATGGTCCAGGCGTGACGCAGCGGCAGTTCCACGGTGCAAAAGCTCAACGGCGAGGCCATGGGCGGACTCCCTCCAGGGCTCCACCCTTAACACGGCACTCCCGGCAAACGCCGCTTCCGTTGCCTTCCGGGGCCCAAGGCGCGAGCCTCCGGGTCATGCGTCTCCTGCCCCTCCTCGCCCTGTTTTTCGCGCTGGGTCCAAGCCACGCCGCGTCATCCCGTCCCGCGCCCAGGGATGAGCTGCGGACGCTGCTCGCGGAGCTCGTCGCCGCGGACACGTCCAACCCGCCCGGCAACGAGACAGCCGCGGCCCGGGTGGCGGCGAAGTGGCTCCGCGAGGCGGGCATCGAGTCGGAGCTCATCGAGCCCTCGCCCGGGCGCGGCAACCTCCTGGTGCGCCTGAAGGGGAACGGCAAGGGGAGGCCGGTGCTCGTGCTCGCGCACCTGGACACGGTGCCGGCGGTGAAGGCCGAGTGGGCCACCGACCCGTGGACGCTCACGGAGAAGGACGGCCTGCTCTACGGACGCGGCGTGCAGGACAACAAGGGCATGGCGGCGGCGAGCATCCTCGCGCTGCGCCGGCTGAAGCAGGAGGGCGGCGCGCGCTCGCGCGACATCCTGCTGTACCTGGGCGCGGACGAGGAGGTGGGCTCCGGGCAGGGGTTGGACTGGATGATGGAGCACCGCCCGGAGCTGAAGGAGGCGGAGTTCGCGCTCAACGAGGGCGGCCTCACGGAGCTGTCGCCGGACCGCAAGCAGGTGCGCTTCGTGGCGCTCCAGGCCGCGGAGCGCGTGTCCCGCAACGTGACGCTCAAGGCCACGGGCCCTGGGGGCCACTCGTCCGCGCCGCCCGTGGACGCGGGCCCTGGTGCGGGTGGCCGCG
>NZ_JBKGHJ010000178.1:0-15372 GCF_046520365.1 Corallococcus sp. 4LFB | reverse complement strand
GCTTCCGGCTGGTGGCCGCGGCGGAGGTCTCAGCGGTCGCGGTGTCCGCGAGCGGTGAAGTGACGCTCGCACTGGCGCCCAACGCCGTGGCGATGTCCGCGAAGGGACCGAACATCCCGGCGCCCGTCGAAGTTCGGGTGCACCACATCGCGACGAACAAGTGGTGGGAGGCCACGCACAACGGTGGCCCCTGGTCGCCTGAGTTCCAGAAACTCTTCGACCGTGCCGGGATGTCGCTAGACGACAAGGTGAACACGGTCCGTGTTCAGGGACATAAAGGTCCGCATCCTCGGGAGTACCATGAAGCGGTCTATGACCGCTTGAGCACGGCGCTGGGAAGGTGCAGAAGCATTCAGACGTGCAGTGAGGCGCTCGTGAAAGAACTCGAGTCATTGGGAGCTGAGATCTCCACAGATGGCACTCGACTCAACTTGCTTGTCACTCAGCCCTGAGGCACAGGAAGCATGAGCTCAATTCGGTACTTCATCCTACGCAGCGACATGGACATCCGTGACCGCTGGCTCCCAGGCGAAGCGATGAACGCACAGGGGCATGAGATCGATGACATCTGGCAGTTCGCGGATGGCTGCCCGGTCCAGGTCAATGAGCGCCTGACGATCCCCGTAGGTCATCCGGGGGTGGTTCAAGACTTCTCGACAACGAGTGTGGGCGGGGCACCCATTGTCCATCGAAGAGTCGCGAGCGTGTTCACGGAGCTGGCGCCTGACGAGGTGCAGGTCATCCCGGTCGATGTCGAAGGACAGTCGGAGCCATACTTCATCCTCGTCGCGACACGGACCATCCGATGCATTGATGATCAGGAGTCCGCGGAGGTGCTGTACTGGAAGCCCGAGGACGGACGGCCGGAAAAGACTGGGCGATACAGGTCCGTCATGGGCATGCGCATCGACACGACGAAAGTGGGCGATGCCAAGGTCTTCCGTCCCTGGGGATGGACTGGCGTGCTCATCGTCTCCGAGGACGTCAAGGATGCGTTGGAACGCTCCGGTGCCACGGGGATGGCATTCAGAGAAGTCACAGGCCCCAGCGAAGTCAGCCCCCAGCAGCGCGAACGCAGCCGCAAGCTCAAGGCGCTCTACGACCGGACCGGAATGGCCCGCACCGCGTTCTGGCGCACGCTGGGCACGCTGGATGAGAAAGCCATCCTCCCCATCGTCGTCGGAGGAGGCTGGCCCGCGAAGCGCCAGGTCTGGCGCGTCATCCACCGCCCCGAAGGACGCACCCTCTTCGTGACGGACGGCCTCTCCGACTTCTTCGTCGATGCCATGGAACCTTCCGTGGGCTTCGGTCTGGAGCTAGCGCTCGAAACCGATGAACCCCAGTCCAAATGGCCCGTGACGCTGCTGGAACGCATCGGCAACGAGCTCGTGGGCCACGAACAGCTGCGCGAACCCGCGAGGACCGGCATCCTCTCCATGGAAGTGGGCGGAGAGCACATGCCCGAACCCCTCCTGACGAAAGACGGCCGCGTCGCCGTGCTCCTGGGCATGGACACCCCTACGCTCCCCACCCACTTCACGATGCCCGACGGACAGGTCCGGCTGGTCACCGTGAAGACACTCATGCCCCGGGAGCTCACGTACCTGCTGGAGCACGGCCGGGAGGAACTGCTCCACCGCTTCAAGCAGTCCCACCCCGGTCACCTGTCCCGAGCCTGGCGCCAGTCCGTGGTGTGACTACCGCATCCCGAACACCAGCCACACGGCCAGCGCCACATACAGCGGCACGTTGAGCGCCAGCGTCAGCCGGTTGATGCGGCGGAACCGCGCCTGCTCCGCGTCCGCGAACCACACGCCGTCCTCGCCGGTGGTGCGTCCCTCCACGGCCTGATGGAACAGCGCCGCGTAGGCCACCTCCACCACCAGCGTCACCAGCACCAACCCCACCAGCGCCAGCGACCACACGTCGCGCCCATCGAGCACCCCGGCCCACTTCTCCCCGGTGTACACGAGCCCCGCCCCCACCAGCGCGATGCATCCCAGGTCATGGCCCACGCCATACGGCGGCCTCCAGTTGCGCGACACGTAGAGCATGTAGAGCTCCGCGGCGCCGCGCAGCCACATGGACACCGCGAAGGCCCCCAGCACGATGCGCGCCTCCACCGGCACGGACGCATCCAGCGCCACCAGCGGGCACACCAGGAACCAGAGGAACACCGCGTACAGCAGCCACGCCAGCTTCGGCCCGGAGATGCGGCCGCCCCGGCCCCCCTGCGCGTTCTGCCTGCGCCGGAACCCCACCGCCGCGCTCGCGCACGCCAGCAGCGCCACCCCCAGCAACACCCGCGTCGACAAGGAGAGCATCAGTAGGAACGGGGCCGGGGATAGTGGTGGGGGAAGCGCTCGACGTACCACGCGCGAAGCCGGGGCAGTTGCGTGAGGGACACCTGCGGATGCAGGTGGTGCACCACGTGCAACCCCACGTGCCGGGGCGCCAATCCCAACCCCCCCAGCCATCCCAGCCCATGGTCACGCGTGCACGCGAACACATCTTCCAGGGCCCGTCCCTGCACGGGCGCGGCGGTGTGCTCCGCGAGCAACCGGTACGCGTTGAACCCCGACGCCACCAGCAGCGGCACCGCGTACCCCCACACCACCGCGGAAGGCCACCGCGCCGCCAGCGCCAGCACGCCCAGGTGGAACAGCACCTGCCTGCTCTCCGCCCGAGCACACGCCGCCACCTCCGCGTCCCGCGTGAGCACGCGTCCAGAGCGGTCCTGCAGGAACACGCGCGCATACGCCGTGCGCAGCGAAGGCAGCACCCACGCGCACAGCCCCACGGGCCCGCGCAGCACCCAGCCGGGAATCACGCCCACGAGCAGCAGCCAGCGCCACGCCGTGCGCAGCCGGCCGCCGTCCGGTGGCTTGCGGTAGGGATCCGACGGCAGGCCCGCATCGCGGTGGTGCCGAAGATGGTGGTAGCGCATCGCCGCCAGCGTGGACGCGACCGGGTAGCCCGCGACGGCCTCCAGCAGACACAGTCTCCATTCGCGTCTTCGCGAAGGCAGGTGGACCGCGTCATGAAGCAGGACGCCCAGCGCATGCAGCCGCCCCGCGACGACGAGCACCGCCAGCGGCGCGAGCACCGGAGGAGCCCACGCCATGACCGCCCATCCCAAGGCCATCCCCGCCCACTCGGCGGCCGCCAGGCGCAGCAGGCCTGAAGGCGTGGCCGGAACGAGCAGCTCGCGAGGCACCGCCGCGCGGCGAGGCAGGGAAGAGGACATCGGGCGCCAGGACTCCACGCATGGCCGCTGGACGCAAGCCCCCGCGGCATTGGACACCCGGAGACGGGCACGGCACGCTCCGCGCGTGCACCGGGACGGTCAATCATGAGTGTGGATGTGCCGACGCCGCGGGCCCTCGCGGGCACGCGCGTGGAGTGGGGCGGCTGGGTGTTCCCCCGCTGGAACGACCCGAGGCTGCCCTTCGCGGCGCTGCTCACGCTCTACGGCGTGCTGGGCTTCACCTTCTTCGGCTTCAACCGCAGCCCCGGGCAGATGGCCTTCCTGGTCGGCTCCGGCACGCTGCTGGATGCGGTCCTGGGCTGGGTGCTCAAGCGGCGCAAGGAGCTGCCGCTCTCCGCGTACATCTCGTGCTGCTCGCTGGCGCTGCTCTTGAACTACTCGCACGCGAGCACGCTCCTGTGGCTGCCGGTGTGGCTGGCCATCGGCTCCAAGTACGTGCTGACCTTCCAGGGGCGGCACGTCTTCAACCCGTCGATGTTCGCGGTGGCCGTGTCGCTGCTCACCACGCGCGAGCTCATCACCGCCGCGCCCGCGTACCAGTGGGCCAACGGGGAGGTCGCGCTGTCGGCCTTCATCGTGATGGCGGCGCTGGTGCTGTTCTTCTTCCGCGTGGGACGCGGCTGGCTGGTGGTGAGCTTCCTGTCCTTCTACGCGCTCCAGACGGCGCTGCGCGCGTTCATCCTCCGCCACCACCTGCCGCCGGAGGTGCTGTTCCTGGGCACGCTGGGCGCGCCGTCGTTCTTCATCTTCGTCTTCTACATGCTCACGGACCCCGCCACGTCGCCGGGGACGCGGAAGGGGCAGGTGCTGCTCGCGCTGGCCATCACCTGCGTGGACCTGGTGCTGCACCTGAAGGAGAGCGTCTACACGTTCTTCTACGCGGCGCTCACCGTGGCCACCTGCCGCTTCGTGTTCATGCACGCGCACGAGCTGTGGCGCACGCGGGGCGCGTCGCTGCGCCAGCTCCTGGCCCCGGACAGGCTCCGGCGCGTGGGCGTGGTGGGAGGGCTGGGGGCGGTGCTGGCCACGGGCTACTCGGTGACGGCGGCGCAGGGGGAGCGCGCGGCGCCGCTCGCGTTCCACCTGGAGGCGCAGGACCTCACGCAGGCGGGCCTGGACTCCCGGATGGGCCACACGCTGGAGGAGCTGGATCCGCGCGTGGCCCACGTCGCCAAGTGGCTGGTGGCGGTGGGAGACGCGGTGGCCACCGGGGACTTCGATGGGGACGGGCGGCTGGACCTGTTCCTCACGCACCCGCTGGGCACGCCGGAGCACCACGCGGGCCTCTACCGCAACCTGGGCGGGCTGCGCTTCGAACGCGTCACCGTGCCCGCGCTGGAGCGCTTCGCCACCCGCTACAAGGAAGAGGGCCTGGCGGGCGGCGGGACGTTCGTGGACTGGGATGGGGACGGGGACCTGGACCTCGCGGTGGCGGTGGCCTTCGGGCCGGTGCGCCTGCTGCGCAACACGCTGCGCGAGACGGGCACGGCGGGCTTCGAGGACGTGACGCAAGCGGCGGGCGTGACGGACCACGCGGTGAGCCTGGGGCTCACGTTCCTGGACTACGACCGCGACGGGCACCTGGACCTGCTGGTGCTCAACGCCATGACGACGCACCTGCCGGACTACCCGGACCCGCCGCCGCTCAACCTCTTCCAGCTCCCCGCGCCCGAGTACGCAGGCGACCGCCGCATGCTGCGCTTCATGCACGACGGCTGGCACGACGCGAACAACGGCGGGCGCAACGCGCTCTACCGGGGACGCGGGGACGGCACGTTCGAGAAGCAGGACGTGGAGGCGCTGGGCCTGAAGGAGACGCACTGGTCGCTCGCGGTGAGCACGGTGGACCTGAACCACGACGGGTGGACGGACCTCTACGTGGCCAACGACTTCGGGCCGGATGACGTCTACCTGAACGAGGGAGGGCGGCACTTCCGCCACCTCGTGGGCGAGCGCTTCGGGGAGATTGGCCGCGACACGTACAAGGGCATGAACGCGAGCGTGGCGGACTTCGACCGCAACGGCTGGTTGGACGTGTACGTGTCCAACGTGCACCACTCGCTCCAGGCGGAGGGCAGCCTCTTGTGGATGGTGGGGCCGGGCGAGGACGCGTTCATCCCCCGCTTCAAGGACGAGGCCACCTTCCGGGGCGCGCTGAACGAGCGTCGCTTCGGCTGGGGCGCGGCGGCGGGGGACCTGGACGACGACGGGTGGCCGGACCTGGTGCAGGCCAACGGCATGGTGGACGCGCGCCTGGACGCGCCGCGGTGGCGCATCCCGGAGGGACAGCGCAACGACTACTGGTACGTGAACCACAAGCTGATGCAGTCCGGCCCGGAGGTGCACACGTACGCGGACAAGTGGGGCGACATCCGGGGCCGCGTGCTCTATCCGAACGAGGCGCGCCGCGTGTACCTCAACCTGGGCGACGCGCGCCCGGGGCACTTCGTGGACGTGGCGAGGGAGGTGGGCATCGAGGCGCCGGACAACTCGCGAGGCGTGTTGATGGCGGACCTGGATGACGACGGCGACCTGGACGTGCTCATCACGAATCAGCACGCGCCGCTGTCGCTGTACCGCAACACGCTGCGAGCCAGCGCCACGGACGCGAAGCCGGACGCGCACTTCGTGGGTCTGTCATTGGTGGGCGAAGGTCAGCGCACGCACCGGAGCGCGGTGGGCACGCGCGTGGTGCTGTCCTACGAGGACAACGGCCAGCGTGTGGAGCAGGTGCGCGAGGTGGGGCTGATGGGAGGCTTCTCCGCGTCGGCGGATCCGAGGCTGCACTTCGGTCTGGGCCGTCACGCGGGGCCGGTGAAAGCGGTCATCCACTGGTATGGCGCGGAGCCGCAGGAGGTGATGTTGGAGGCGGACCGCTACCAGGAGGTGCGCCAGCCTCCCGCGCCCACGGCGCTGCGGGGAGGGCCCTAGGCGATGCTCTCCGCGATGAAGGGCACCACGGTGCGGCGCGAGGACCTGGACGCAGGCACTCGGGCCCGGATGCTGGCGCTGATGCAGTGCTGTTACGTGGGCGTGAGCGCGGAGCGCTTCCACGCGGACCTGGACGCGAAGCAGTGGGTGTTCCTGCTGCACGCCCGGCGCACGCGGGAGTTGGTGGGCTTCAGCACGGTGCGGGTGGCGGAGGAGGACGGGGTGGAGGTGCTGTACTCGGGCGACACCGTCATCCACCCGGACTGGTGGGGACACAAGACGTTGCAGGTGGTGTTCGGGAGGTTGTTGCTCGCGCGCAAGCTGAGACGTCCGTGGAGGCCGCTGTACTGGCTGCTGCTGTCGGGCGGATACAAGACGTACCTGCTGGCGGTGAACTACTTCCCGCGCACGCATCCGCGACGGGACTGGACGCCGCCGGAGGGGCGTCCGGAGTTCCTGCGAGGACTGGCGACGCGGTGGTTCGGCACGCAGTACGACGCGGCGAAGGGCACGCTGAGCTTCGACGGCGAGCACTACCGGGTGCGGGATGGCGTCTCGCCCATCGACCGCGACGCGGCGGCCCACCCGCACATCGCCTACTTCGCCGAACGCAACCCCGGTCACGCCGAGGGCGAGGAACTGGTGTGCCTGGTGGAGATCCGCGGCTGGGACCTGGCCAGGGCGCTGGCGCGAAGCGTCTGGGGACAGCTGCGCCGCTGGGCCCGCCGTGAGAGAGATGCCTCGCGGATCCGCGTGGGGACGTGAGGTGCTGAGCTCGCGTGGAATGCTGACCGCGACGATGGCGGCGCTGACTCCGTCCGCGCTGCGCTTCCGTCATGCGCTGCGGACACCGGAGGCCGCGCAGGCGGAATGCCTCACGCGCATCCTCAGCGCGGTGGAGGGCACGGCCCAGGCGAATCGCGTGGCTCACTTCGGGCGCATCCGCACGGCGCGCGAGTTCCAGGACGCGGTGCCGGTGTCCACGCCGGACACGGTGGCGGAAGACGTGGAGCGCATCGCGCGAGGAGACCCACGGGTCCTCACCCGCGAGCCCGTGCTGCGCTTCGAGCTGTCCGGTGGTTCCTCCGGCGCGTCCAAGCGGGTGCCGGTGACACGCGGGCTGCTGCGCGAGTTCCAGCGAGCGCTCGCGCCCATGCTGCACGAGGTGTTCCTGCGCCGCCCCGCGGTGCGCGAGGGCCCCAGCTACTGGTCCATCTCCCCGCTGGGCCGGAGACAGCACCGGACGGCGGGCGGCATCCCGGTGGGCTCGGCGGAGGACAGCGCGTGGTTCCCGCGTCCGTTGCAGCCGCTGCTCTCGCGCGTCTTCGCCGTGCCGGGCTCGGTGGGACAGGCGCCGCACGTCGAGCCTTGCCGTTACGTGACGCTGTGGTTCCTCGCGCGGTGCGCGAACCTGTCGCTGATCAGCGTCTGGAATCCCAGCTTCCTCACGCTGCTGATGGACGCACTGGAGCGGCACGGCGAACGGCTCGCGGAGGACCTGGAGCGCGGCACGCTGCGGCCCCCCGACCAGGATGCGGACGGAGCTCCCGTGGTCAGCGATCCCGCCTGGACGACGCTCGTGCAGGGGCTCCAGGGCATGCGTGACATCCCGAGAGCCCAGGTGCTGCGCGCCACCTTGCGAGAGGGCCTGCCCTCCGCTCGCGCGCTATGGCCGGGGCTCGCGCTCTTGAGCATGTGGACGGACGCCCAGGCCGCGCACGCGGTGGCCGGCGCATGCCGCCGCTTCCCGGGTGTCGAGGTCCAGGGCAAGGGCCTGCTCGCCACGGAGGGCGTCATCACGGTGCCCCTCTTCGAAGCACCGGCCCCCGTGCTCGCGGTCCGAAGCCACTTCGTCGAGTTCATGGATCCGGAGCATCTCGACACACGGCCACTCCTGGCACACGAGCTGACGGCGGGCCGCACCTACGCGGTACTCCTCTCCACGTCCGGCGGGCTGCTGCGCTACCGGCTGGGGGACCTCGTCCGAGTGGAAGGCTTCGTGCACGCGACGCCCTGCCTGCGGTTCCTCGGCCGGGCGGACGCGGTATCCGACCTCGTCGGCGAGAAGCTCTCCGCCGCTCGAGTGGGGACGGTGCTGGACGCCGTGCTGGGCCCCACGCGTCCCGCCTTCGCCATGCTCGCGCCGGATTGGGGGACACCGCCGGCCTACCGGCTGTTCCTCGAGACGGAGCAGCCCTCCGACACCCTCGCCGCGAACGTGGAGCGCCTGCTGTGTGAAGGGCACCACTACCGCTACGCGCGGGAGCTGGGACAGCTCGGTCCCGTGCGCGCGGTGCGCGTGACCCAAGGCGCGCGGCGCTACGAGGCCCGGTGCATCCAGCTCGGTCAGCGCGCGGGGGACATCAAGCCCGTGGACCTGCACCGCCAACCCGGCTGGACGGAATGGTTCGCAGGAGGAACGTCATGACGTGCGCACCGTGGACCTGGACGCCGAGGCGGACCTCGCCCGCTGCGGCGCGCTGAAGGACTTCTGGTACGTGGCGTGCCTCTCCACGGAGCTGCCCGCGAACCGGCCCCTCGCGCGCACCGTGTTCGGCACGGGGCTCGTCCTCTTCCGGGGACCGGACGGCGCTCCCACCGCACTGCGCGACCGCTGCCTCCACCGCAACGCGCGCTTGTCGAAGGGCGACGTGTTCGACGGACGGCTCGGCTGCCCGTATCACGGCTGGGTCTACGACGCGTCCGGCGCGGTGGTGGAGATCCCCGCGCTGGGCCCGCCCCAACGTGGAGAGAAGCTGGACGCGCACGCCTGCGCGCACGAAGGCCTCAAGCCCGCACCGTGCGACCTGGGGCGGCTCGCGCGCTTCCCCACGCGGGAGCAGGACGGGCTCGTCTACGTCTACCTGGGCGTGGACGTGACACAGGCTCGCGCGGAGCCCTTCCGGGTGCCGTACTGGGGCGAGCGCGGCTGGACCGTCTACTTCATGGTCACGCGCTTCGCGAACGGGGTGACGAACCTGGTGGAGAACTTCATGGACGTGCCGCACACGTCCTTCGTGCACCGGGGCTGGTTCCGCAACCCCACGCGCAAGCGCGTGCCCTCCACGGTGAAGCGCCACGCGGGCCGCGTGCGGATGACCTACCTCCAGGAGGAGGACGCGCTCACGGGCCTGGGGCGGCTGTTCAACCCGCGCGGCCTGCCGCTCGTGCACACGGATGAGTTCATCGTCCCCAACGTCACGCGCGTGGACTACCAGTGGGGCGACAGCGGCTTCGCCATCAACTCGCAGTGCACGCCCATCGGGCCCACGGACACGCTCGTGTACACGGCCATCAGCTACCGGCTGCCGGTGGACGTGCCGGGCGCGTGGGTGGGCCGGGCGCTGACGCCGCTGGTGCGCTGGTACACGCGGCAGGTCATCCAGCAGGACGTCGTCATCATGGAGACGCAGCGCCAGGGACTGACGGACGGCCCCGGCGGCGGCGTGTACTCCGGCACGGAGGCGGACCTGCACCACGCGGACATCGAGGCCTACCGCCGCTGGTTGCGCGAAGGAGCGCACGGCCCCGGCCCCGAGGACGCGGAGCGCGACGTGGTCTTCTGGGTCTAGGCCGTGCCGGAGGCCTGCTCCTCCTCTGAGTCCGAGGACGGAAACATCGCCAGGTAGTACCCGGATAAGAAGGTCGCCCCCAGGAAGAACCAGCGGAGCAACTCCTGCGTGAGCGCGAAGGGCGGCGCGGACAGGTGTTCATGCAACCACATCAGCGTCGCGACGGAGTTGGACGCATGGCACGCCGCCGCCACGCCCAGCGCGATGCAGAGGTGCACCCCCAGCACCCACGTGTTGGCGGCGGAGGTCACCCACGAGGCCAGGCCCCCCAGCCGCGCGAGGACGCGCGGGTACACGAACTTCCGGAAGAGCGCACCACTGGCCAGCCCCAGCAGCAGCGGGCCGCGAGCTCGATGAGTGATTGGACCGGATCCATGGCCCGGGACCATGCCCCAGGGCCTCCGGCCAACGCAAACCCAGCTCACCCCATGCGCCGCAGGCCCGGCAGATCCTCCGGCCGCAGCACCCAGCGCGGCGGCTCCGGCGGTGACGTGCGCGTGCCCACCTGCGTCGCGGGGAAGCCCTCCACCAGCGCGTAGTCCGGGAACACCGCGCGCGCCTTCACCAGGCTGCCGGCGCCCACGTGGCAGCCCTTCCCCAGGTGGCTGCCCTCGCAGAGGATGGCGCCGGGCTCCACCACCGTGCCCGCGCCCAGGTTGCACGCGTGCAGCACGCAGCCCGGGCCCACCACCACGCCCTCGTCCAGCACCAGCATGGTGTCCGGCTGCAGGTGCAGCACCGTGTTCTCCAGAATCTGCACCCGCGCGCCAATGCGCACCGGCCCGTTCAGGTCGCCGGTGATCTTCACCCCCGCGCCGATGATGGCCCCCGCGCCGATGACCACGTCGCCGGACACCTCCGCGGAGGAGAAGAGGGTGGCGGTGGGGTGGACGAAGGGGTGACGGTCGCGGAAGGCGTACAGCTGTCCCATGGGGGCGTCCTCGGCGCGGTCGCGCGCGGAGAAGGAAGTCAATGGAGCCAAGGGCAGTGACAGGTCACCGCCCCGGCGCTGCTGCAGGTGGGCCAGGTCCTCCGCGGAGAGCATCCGCAGCACCTGTCCCGGCCGGCCCAGCACCACGGATTGATCCGGCACCACCATGCCGGGCGGCAGCACCGTGCCCTCACCCACCAGGCAGCGATCACCCAGCGTCACGCCGGGCATGAGGATGGCGCCGCCGCCGATGTCGCACAGCGACCCCACGCGTGCGCCCATCACGAGCGAGCGCGGACCGAGCACGGTCTTCTCGCCAATGGAGGTGGGGCGCTCAGGGGTGCCCACCACCACCGCGTCCTCGCGCAGCGTGGAGAAGGCCCCCAGCGCCACGGAGCCGCCCACCGAGCGCACCACGGCGCCCCGCGAGATGATGGCCCCGGGCCCCACTTGCGTGGTGCCCAGCAGTCGCGCGGACGAGGCCAGGGTGAAATGAGGACCTACCGCGGTGGGCAGGAGGGAAGCGGTCGCGGGTGAGGGACTCATCGGGATGCAGCAACCTACTCCCGGGTTCCCGAAGGGCATGTTGTCCTGGGGCGCGACGCGTCGTCCGGCAGCCAACGCTCGCACGCTGCCCTGGCGGGGGTGGGTGCCGCACCTTCAGATGTCAGGAGTGGGTGGCAGGGTGCGTAGGAAGCCGCGTCGCTGGGCGCCACGTGTAGGCGTTTCGCGGTAGGAAGTTCCCTCGCTCTCGAAAGGCCTCACCCCGTGGAAGAGACACCCCTGGCGGACCGGAACGCCCAGGTCCCCGCGCCCGTGGACAAAGGTGCCTGGACGCTGGTGAAGGAGGCCCTGCACGGCACGGAGCAGGACCTGACGCGGCTGCCGCTCGGGCGCGCCATCTTCCTCCTGGCCGTGCCCATGGTGCTGGAGATGTGCATGGAGTCGGTGTTCGCCGTGGTGGACGTCGCCTTCGTCGGCCGGTTGGGCGCGGAGGCGGTGGCCACGGTGGGGCTCACCGAGTCCATCCTCGTCATCATCTACGCCGCGGGCATGGGCCTGAGCATCGGCGCCACGGCGATGGTGGCCCGCCGCATCGGAGAGAAGGACACCGAGCGGGCGGGGCGCACGGCGGTGCAGGCCATTGGCCTGGGCGTGGTCATCTCCGCGGCGCTGGCCGTGACGGGCATCGTCTTCGCGCGGCCCATCCTGGCGGCGCTCGGTGGCTCACCGTGGGTGCTGGAGCATGGCGTGGGCTACACGCGCGTGATGATGGGCGGCGTGGTGAGCATCCTGCTGCTCTTCCTCATCAACGCCATCTTCCGGGGCGCGGGCGACGCGGCCATCGCGATGCGCGTGCTGATGCTGGCCAACGGCCTCAACATCGTGCTCGCGCCGTGTCTCATCTTCGGCTGGGGGCCGTTCCCGGAGCTGGGCGTGGTGGGCGCGGCGTGGGCCACCACGCTGGGCCGCAGCGCGGGCGTGGTGTACCAGCTCTACCGGTTGATCCGTTCGAACGGCCGGCTCCAGGTGCGGCGCGAGCACGTGGCGCTGGAGCCCTCGACGATGCTCGCGATGCTGCGGCTGTCGGGCGCGGGGATGGTGCAGGCGCTGGTGAGCACGTCCAGCTGGGTGGTGCTGGTGCGCATCGTGGCGTCGTTCGGCAGCACGGCGCTCGCGGGCTACACCATCGCCATCCGCATCGTGATGTTCGCGCTGATGCCCGCGTGGGGGCTGGGCAACGCGGCGGCCACGCTGCTGGGACAGAGCATGGGGGCGGGGGACCCGGACCGGGGCGCGAAGGCGGTGTGGCTCGCGGGCCGGTACAACCTGATGGTGCTGGGCACCATCGGGGTGCTGTTCTTCGTCCTGGCGCATCCGCTGCTGGAGCTCTTCACGACGGACCCCGCGGTGGTGGAGGAGGGGGCGACGGCGCTGCGCGTCTTCTCCCTGAGCTTCTTCTCCTGCGCGTACGGCATGGTCATCACCTCCGCGTTCAACGGCGCGGGGGACACGCGGACGCCCACGCTCATCGACCTGGGGTGCCTCTGGGCGCTGGAGCTGCCCTTGGCGTGGGTGCTGGCGAAGCCGCTGGGCCTGGGCCCGGTGGGCGCGTACCTCGCGGTGCCGGCGGCCTTCGCGGCGATGTCCGTGCTGGGCATCGTCCTGTTCCGGCGCGGGCGCTGGAAGACGCGCGTGGTGTGAGCGTCAGGGCAGGCAGATTTCAAAGCCGGTGCGTCCTCCCGGGAAGGTCCTGGGGGGGCGCGAGGCGGGCGTGACGGCGTAGAGGTGGAAGTCCAGCCGCCGCTGGAGGAAGCCGTCGAAGGCGGAGGCCAGCGGGTCCGCGGCGTCCTGCTGCACGGTGAAGAAGTGGAAGCCCTGGCCGTGGAACGCGGCGTAGACGGCATCCAGCAGCGCGCGCAGGACGGCGGGGTCCTCCGAGGGGATGCTGGTGTTGCAGAGGTAGAAGTAGCGGAAGTCGCCGCCGGGCGCGGGCAGGCGGGGCGCGCCGGTGACGGTGGCCAGCGCGTTGAAGCCCCGGCGCACCCACTTCATGCCGCCCCGGTACGCGAGCACGCGGTAGCGCTTCACGGCGTCCGGGTTCCACGCGGAGGTGCAGCCGACGAGCTGCCCGGCCGGGTCGAACGCGAGGAACGAGTCCTCCACGCGAAGCCCCGGCCAGCGCGCGAGCCGGTGCTCCAGTTCGCCCGTGTCATAGCGGTAGCCGAAGGGGCGCGAGCGGTGGTCCGCGTCCAGCAGCGCGGCCATGGCGGGCACGTCCGCGGCGGTGGCCCGGCGCACGGTGTAGCGGCTGCGGCGCGGCTTGCGGCGCAGGACGAACTGGACGGAGACGGCGGAGAACGCGCGCATCAGGTGGTAGTGCGGCTGCGCTTCCCGGGAAGCGGCACGGCGCACGAGCGCCTGGAGCGCGGCGGCGTTGGAGGCCATGACGGCGGTGAGGAAGACGTCCACGCCGTGGCGCTGGGAGGTCTCCTCCAGGACGGGCCCATAGAACCGGGCCAGGCCCCGGGCGCGGCGCGCGGAGAAGCGGGTGCGAAGGTCGCCCAGGTAGCCCACGCGGCAGGGCCGCCCCTCCAGCCACCCGTCGCGGACGTGGATGGCGCCCATGCCGTCCAGGCGGGAGGGGTCCCCGTGGGCCCAGACCTCCGCCTCGCCGCGCTGCATGGCGAACAGGCCGAAGTAGTCCGGCGACCGCTGCGTGCTGAGCACCAGGTCCCCGGTCATGGGCACGTCGCCGAACAGGTCCAGCAGCGCGGCGTTGTCATCCCGGGTGGCACGGCGGAGGGGGCTCATGGGGCGCGCGGCAGCCTATGCGACACGGGGGTGGACTTCCGCCCTTGCTTTCCGTGCGCCACAGTACGGGCCTTCACTCGCCGCACGGGAGGACGTCATGGGGCTGTTGGGGTGGATCATCTTCGGCTTCTTCGCGGGGCTCATCGCCCGGGCCGTGCTGCCGGGGAACCAGCGCCTGGGGTGCATTGGCACCACGCTGCTGGGCGTCGCCGGGGCCTTCGTGGGCGGCTTCCTCACGTCCGTCTGGCGGGGCACCAACTGGCGCGACCCGGAGCCCACCGGCTTCGGCGGCGCCATCCTGGGCGCCATCGTCCTGCTCCTGGTCGCCCAGGCCGCCTTTGGCGGGCGCTCCTCCCGGTAGGCCCCCCTGCCGGGAATCCGGGGCCGTCCCGCCGGTTTGGGGGGCCGGCGGCCGGTTGTCCTACCCGCGCGGACCCCCTTCCGGGGAAAGCACGGTTCCCAAGAGGATGCCGGGCATTTTCTGTAGTACACCGCGCCCCAGGCATGCAGCGGGGGGCGGTCGGCCGCCGCTGAGCCAAAGGAAAGGCGACGACATCATGATGAAGAAGACGATCCTGATCGCGGCGATGCTGAGCCTGACGGCCTGTCAGAACCAGGGCGCGAAGCCGGGCGAGACCTCCGCCACCGGCACCACGACGGCGGGCGCCGCTGGCGCTCCTCAGACCGAGGAGCAGAAGACGCTGTACGCGCTGGGCCTGTCCATCGGCCGCAGCATCAGCGTGTTCGACATGACCCCGCAGGAGCTGGAGTTCGTGAAGGCCGGCCTCACCGCGCAGGTGACGGGCCAGAAGTCCGACGTGGACCTGGAGACCTACGGTCCCAAGCTCCAGGACCTCGCGCGCGAGCGTTCGCTGCGCAAGGCCAACGCGGAGAAGGAGAAGGCCAAGAAGTTCCTGGAGGAGAAGGCCAAGGAGCCCGGCGCGGTGAAGACCGAGTCCGGCCTCATCTACAAGGAGACCCAGGCGGGCACCGGTCCCCAGCCCCAGGCCACCGACGTCGTGAAGGTGCACTACAAGGGCACGCTCGCGGACGGCAAGGAGTTCGACTCCTCCTACAAGCGCGGTGAGCCCACGCAGTTCCCGCTCCAGGGCGTCATCAAGTGCTGGACCGAGGGCCTCCAGAAGATGAAGGTCGGCGGCAAGGCGCAGCTCGTGTGCCCCTCCGACATCGCCTACGGCGACCGCGGCGCGCCCCCGAACATCCCCGGCGGCGCCGCCCTGGTGTTCGACGTGGAGCTGCTGGAGATCGTGAAGACCCCCGAGGCTCCCCCGGGCATGCCCGGCGGCATGGGCGCTCCCCGGCCCCGGCGCGAAGCCGCCCCGGCCGCCAAGCCG
>NZ_JBKGHJ010000177.1:0-15380 GCF_046520365.1 Corallococcus sp. 4LFB | reverse complement strand
GCCACGACCGGCGCGATTCCCGGCGCGACAGCCGGTGCGATGGACGGCAGCGGCGCGGCTGCGGGAGCGGCACTCGCGCCCGGCTTGCGCTGGAGCATCAGGTCCACGAGCGCGCGGCTCGCCGTATCCAGCTCCTCGAACGCCAGGCCCATGCCCGGCGGCCCCGCGGGGTCGTTCACCTCGCGCACCCAGCGCACGGTGGCGGTGCCCTGGAGCACGCGCACGCCGTTGGCGATCTGCACCTCGAAGCGCACGGGCGTGCCCACCGGCTGCGGCGTGCGCGAGCGGATGAACATGCCCCCGGGGCTGAGGTTGGTGGCGAACTCCTCGGTGAAGCTCCCCACGGACTCATGCTTGAGCTTCACCAACAGACCGACCGACTTGCGGTCCGAGGTACGCCGACCTTGATCCATGGTTCGGCACTGTCGCGTCCGGGGGCCATTCCCTCAAGGGGGTTCTGGCCCCCTGCCCGGTTGTCCGGTACCCCTTCGAGACCCCAGGTGCGCCTGCGTCTTACCTGTATGTCCCCGCTATCCTGGGACTTCGTTGTCCCCCAAGGAAGCGGTCCGGGTCCGCCGGACGGGAGTCTCCTGATGAACGCGGTTCCCCATTTCGCCCCGGTTCCCCTGCATGCGCGGTGGCTGGTGGACCGGCGGCATGACCTGCTCTCCACGGTCGGGGGGGTGGGCGCGAGCCTCGCGCTGATGGCGCTGCACGTGCTGGGGGGCGTGAGCGGGCCGCCGCTGTGGTGGGCGTGGGTGCTGCTGCTGGACGGGCCGCACCTGTTCGCGACGGTGTCGCGCACGTACCTGGACGCGCGGGAGCGGAAGACGCGGGCGCGGCTCTTGTGGGGCAGCCTGGGCTGGTTCGTGGCGGGGCCGGCGGTGTTCGCGGTGTCGGTGCTGGCCGGGCAGCGCTGGCCCTTCGCGGTGTTCGTGACGCTGGCGGCGCTCTGGGCGTACTGGCACGTGGTCCGGCAGCACTACGGCATCATGGTGCTCTACCAGCGCAAGGCCGGGGAGAAGGACGCGTGGGACCGGCGGCTGGACAGCCTGACGCTGTACGTCGGGTTGCTCGCGCCGTTCGTGGCGTTCGCGCTGACGCATCCGGGGGCGCGGCGCCGGTTGGGGCTGATGGCGGAGCCGACCTGGGAGGTCGGGGCGGCGCACGCGTGCTTCGCCCTGGTGCTCGCGGTGGTGGGCGTGCTCGCGGCGCGGCAGGTGTGGCGGTGGCGGCGGGGGCTGGGGGTGAACGGGCCGAAGCTGTTGATGCTGGGCGCGGCGCTGGGGCTGACGTCGCTGGTGTTCTGGCCGTCGGTGTCGCGGCGGATGGACTTCCTGATGTTCACCGTGGCGGTGACGGCGTTCCACAACGTGCAGTACCACGGCATCGTCTGGTTCTTTCACCGCAACCGCTACCACGCGGACGGCGTGGACCGCGCGGCGTTCGGACAGGCGCCGAAGGTGAGCCAGCGCTTCATCGTCTACGCGCTCTGTGGCCTCGCGTTCACGCTGGCGTACCGGACGCTGGGCTGCGGCATGGGCGTGCACCCGGGCTGCGGCGCGTTCGACACGAAGGTGGCGCTGGGGGGCGCGGGGCTCACGCTGAGGGATTTGATGGAAGGCTTCATCTGGGGCTTCGCGCTGCACCACTACTTCCTGGACCAGTACATCTGGCGCGTGCGCAAGGACGCGGGGCTGAACCAGGACCTCAAGCTGGGCACGGCGACGGCCTGACACTCATGCGGGCAATCACCGTATAAAGGAGCCAACCCGAGCGCTCGCGAGTCCCCAACCACACGGAGCAGGCACAGACAACGGGTTCCCCCAAAACAGCAGCACACAAACAACATCATAACACTTCTTGATGGAACTCAATTACCTGGAAGTTTGAGCAATCCTTCCCGCAGATCCATCAAGACTCCCTGCGGATCGAGACCTCCTGTAAGCTTCCATTGCAACCATTCATCTACGATACCAAGTGCGTGTTGGCTTAGGCAGAAAGGAGTGGCTTCATAACTGTCGTGATGCCGTCCAATAGGCTGGAGGTGATCCAATCGGAGTATTGAGAACTCGGCGCCGTCGACCGGGAGGGTGTCCCACATATACTGGGGAAATTCACAGCGGCGGATGCGATCCACCAACGGTGGTTTCCATCCCGCTCGTTTCTCGCCGCCTTCCACTCCGTAGTACGGAGCAACCAGCAATGTAGGAGCTGTCATCCAGTTTGCGCTGCTACCGCCGCGCAGTACGGACGGGACTTCCACTCCTCCCAAGCCAAGTACCAGAGCGGGTCGCTTTTTTGCCCGGGACGCGATGAATGCTTCCCCCGGATAATGAGGTAGGGCTGCGATTGGCAGCCGTGGAGCAGGAGGAGGTTGTCGAATGCGCAGTGGCACCACCTGATAGTTTGCCTTATCATGATTAGTCGGCTCCGTTCTCCCCTGGAGAGCCAACGCCTTTGGTATTTGGTCGACGTGCGGAACGAAAGCCCAGATGAGGCGCCCTCGACGGATCTCAGATGTCTCAGCTTTCTCCCACCAAGCTTCCGTGTATGCCTGGATGGAGTCATCCGGATACTTAGTTTCCACTCGGATCTCCCCGCCCCGGAGCAGTCCACACCTCGTCAGAAAAGTGAAGCTCTCCCTTCTCATCCGTGATCGGATCGCCCGCGAGGGAATCCAACCACTGCGCGCCTTGGATGAACTCCTCATCATAGGCAGGCGGAGTCGGGGGAGGAACAAGCCTTCTCTTCTTTTGCTCACGCAACTTCTGTTGCACTTGCGCCCGAAGCTCAAGCGCAGCTTCTTTTCGTTTCTTCTGCTTCTTTGCGCTCAACTGCACTGGCGCGCTTGTCTCGTCAACGGACTGTGGCAAATCTGATAGCACTGCCAGATCGAAGCGCAGTAGTTGCCCAGGTCGTGTGCCAAGCATGGGCTGCGTCCTGTACACCTCATGGAGTAGCGAGGTGGTATCTACTCCAAAGTCAGCACTGAATTGGCGGATGCCTTGGGTGATAGCGCTTGTAACCTCAACCGGCAGGACTCGGTCTAGTTCTGCGGCAAGCTCCTCAGCCTGCTCTGAATCCTGAAGACTCCACCGTTTGACGTCATCATTGTATTGGCTGGAAAAAGTCCGCTCCGAGGCATCTAGTGCAGCGACTACAGGCTCGATTCGTTTCCACACCTCCACAGCCCAGGGGCCATAGTGGTAAAACCGCCACGGGGCTCCAGTGAACGTCTGCCCCCTGTGCCGCTGGGCGTACGCTAGGTCTGCTAGGTAGACGAGCTTGATGAAGTGGATGGGCCCAACCTCACGCTCCCTAGGCGTGTCCCGTCTCCCCGCTATTGCGAGCGCGAACTTCAGGAGTTGGTCCACCTTGTCGGTATCCATGGGAGTCCCTATGGCTTCCCTCTAGGTGCATAACGCGGCGAGACCAAGATAGGTACTCCGCCAAATTGCACCGTGGCAAAGGTCTTCAAGAGGGAGGCGACTGAACAGGTGTTTAGCACAAGGGACTGACAAGGGCTGGGAAGCCGAAGAAGGCACGTGGTTGACGCCATCCTGGTTGGGTATCAAGCAAGAGAGCATACGCTTCACCGTCTAATATCCCCACATATCTCACCGATGCGACAATGTGGGCACATGCGCCCATTTGGGCACCTTGGCCTTTTCGTCCTCTCTCACACACAAGGGATCGTACGTCCGCCTCAAGTTCATGAAACTTGAACGGACGGACGCAACTCTTGAGTCCAGTACTCGTCTCCTTGCCTTCACCGATGTTTGGCATCGCGCGCACCATTTGCAATCCGTGACTTGGCAACCGCCCCAGGCTTAGCCCTGCCACCTGCGAATCGGTCCCTATGTCGATCCCCTGAACTTCAAATACTGACACATCGACAAAAATGTCATTACAGACTATCTGCGACACCGCCTCACTTCGACTTCGTTCCCTACCACAGAAGAACGGACAGAAGCGTCCCCCTCAATATTGTCTGACAAAGAGCACGATGCAGAGCACGCCATAGGCGCGTTGACGAGCATACGAATCGACACGGGCCTCACGCGGTCCTACGCCTATAAGCAACGAGGAGGGGCGCGTCTACCTGGACGTCCAATCAGTGTTCTGTCAGGCTACTGCCATGGCATTCGACCGCGCTCTTTGGACTACCACCTTCTTCCAAGATCTCGCCCCTTATTGGGCGTGTCCTCGTTGCCCAACAGGCATTCTCAAACCCAACCCTAAATCTTTCAAAGAACTGGAAACATCAGAATCCCGGCAAGACCAAGAACACAATCCTGGCGCATGGGAACCTGATTGGTACCGAGGCCGGTTCACAGGCCATTTCATATGCGACCAATCAAACTGCCAGGAATCTGTTGCCGTCGGTGGAGATGTCACAAGAGAGCACAAACGCGACGATAGCGGAGACGACCATTACCCTTATATCTACGCGCCACATTTCTTCCACCCTGCCCCACCCCTGTTCCGCTGGCCAAGCTCTTGTCCAGAGCCAATCCAGGCGGAATTGACTCGTGCATCCTCCCTTTACTGGAACGACGCGGCTTCTTGCGCCAACCGCATCCGAACGTGTGTCGAACTGCTGCTGACACACCTTAAGGTGCCGCGCTTGCAGAAGAACAAGAAGGGTAAAATCGACCGATTGAGCCTTCATCGGCGCATCGAAATCTTCATTGTGAAGCAACCTGAATTAGGTGAGTCGCTCATGGCCATCAAATGGCTCGGCAACGTGGGCACTCATGAGAGCGGCATTACCAGGGCAGCCCTGCTAGACGGCATCGAGCTTCTTGATCACGTTCTCGTCGAGATTTTCGAACAAAAGACTAAACGTCTCACAAAACTTCGGAAGGAACTTGTGAAGCGGAAAGGGCGACCTAGGCGTGCCTAACCCAGGCATGCAACCGCGTTGTGATCGCTGAGTTTCCTCAAGAAAATGAGGATGCATTCAGGGTGGAGGTAGCCGGCCTGAACCAGGACCTCAAGCTGGGCACGGCGACGGCTTGATCACCGCCGGGCCGGCGCGCGACGGCCTTTTCGTACGCGGCCTGAAGCTCACCGAACACCGAGCGCGCCGGGCGCGGCTTGCCCAGGTGCAGGTGGCGCAGCTCGTCCATGAACCCGTCCCAGAGGGGCGGGCCGCCCTTCTCCAGCAGCTCCGCGCGCACGGACAGCTCCTCGCTCGGCTGCGTGTGCCGGCGGCCCCAGGCCGCCATGTGCGAGAGCAGCGGCACCAGCTGGATGGACGCCTCCGTGAGACTGTAGATGCCCTTCTGCCGGTGGTTCGGATCCGGGCGTCGCGACAGCAGGCCGGATGCCGTCAGCCGCTTCAGCCGGTCCGCGAGGATGTTGGAGGCGATGCCCTCCTCGCTCTGCTCGAGCAGCTCCCCATAGGTGCGCCGGTTCCCGAACATGACGTCGCGGATGACGATGAGGCTCCACCGGTCGCCAAGCTGTTCGAGCGTCAGGTTGATGGGACAGCCGGAGCGTCCTGTCTGCGGCATGGCCGTCCTCCCGGGGTTGATACTTGCAATATGCAAGTAGCGCGGATACGGTTCAACCGCTTGCAAATCACAAGCAGTTGAAAGGTCTCCCGATGGCGCTCGCGGTCTACGGTCACCCCTTCTCCTCGTAC
This sequence comes from Corallococcus sp. 4LFB, assembly GCF_046520365.1. Taxonomy (NCBI): domain Bacteria; kingdom Pseudomonadati; phylum Myxococcota; class Myxococcia; order Myxococcales; family Myxococcaceae; genus Corallococcus; species Corallococcus sp. 4LFB. The sequence goes on along the minus strand of NZ_JBKGHJ010000177.1, from coordinate 9,727 downwards.
ACGCAGAAGGTGCTCATCGCGCTGTACGAGAACGGTACGCCCTTCGAGTTCCGGAACATCGGGCCGGACACGCCGGAGCACACGGCCGAGTGGCTGCGTCGCTGGCCGCTGCGCAAGTTCCCGCTGCTGGTGGACGGTGACCGCCAGGTCGTCGAGACGAGCGTCATCATCGAGTACCTGCAGCTGGCGCATCCCGGGCAGGTCCGCCTGCTGCCCGCGGATCCGATGGCCGCGCTGGACGTGCGCTTCCTCGACCGCTTCTTCGACCTGCACGTCATGAACATGGTCCAGCACGCCGTGAATGGCGCGCTGACAGGGGATGCCACGAAGCGGAAGGACGGCCTGGCCACGGCCGTGGAGAACCTGGAGCGCGCCTACGCCTGGATTGAGGGGCAGCTCGCTGGCAGGACCTGGGCCACGGGCGCGGACTTCACGCTGGCGGACTGCGCGGCCGCGCCGTCACTCTTCTACGCGGACTGGACCCACCGCATCCCCGAGTCCTGTCCCCAGCTGCGCGCCTACCGCGCGCGGTTGCTGGCCCGCCCGTCCGTCGCCCGGGCGGTGGATGGAGGGCGGCCGTTCCGCCCCCTCTTCCCCCTGGGCGCGCCGGATCGGGACTGAGGTCCGCGGCGCGAACTCCGGCGGGCTGCCGATGGAACTGGCGCGCCCCCGGAGCCTCAATCCGGCTCAGGGCGTCACGAGCCGCAGGAACGCATCCTGGTTCCAGGTGTCGCCCGCGCCATCGCGCTGCCAGCCGGACACCACCAGCCCCGCGTCCGGCGCCGCCACCAGCGCCGTCGTCGCCAGCGAGCACGTGCCGCTCTCGCACGACGGCGCCAGCGACTGCGTGCCCAGCAGCGTGCCGTCCGCCGCGTAGCGCGTGACCGTGTTGCCGGCACGCAGCAGCCACCGGGCCCGCGGCCTCCACCGCCGCCACGGTGCCCACCGACGCCGAGCCGCACGTGGGCTGCTTCACCCAGCCGCTCCTGCCCGTCCGCGCCCGCCGTCAGCACGAACGGCCCGCCCTCATCCAGCGCCACGCCGTTCCACACCAGCAGGCCCACCGCTTCACCCGCCACGGCCACCGTGCCGTCCTGGCCCACCGACACGGAGCCCACGCGGCCGTTGACGCCCGGCACCTCGCGGCCCCACGCCAGCGCGCCGTCCGCGCCGAACGCCAGCACCACGAAGCCGCCCGTGCCCTGCGCGTCGAACGTGCGCCCGTCCACCGTCACCGGGCCCACCAGCCGGCCAGCCACCACCGACGTGCCCGTGGCGGACAGCGCCACCGCCGACAGCAGCGTGCCGTCCTTCGCGCCGTTGAACGTCTTCGTCCAGCGCACTTCTCCGTCCGCCGCGTAGCGCACCAGCCGGGGCGTGTGGGCCTCCGTCGTCCACTCCTCGCCCAGCGCCACCACGCCGCCCGCCGCGTCCGCGGACACCGCGTAGACCTTCTGTCCCACGCGGCGCTGCCACTCGGGCGTGCCCCCCTGGGAGAACTTCACCAGGAAGCCGTCCTGCGCCTCGCCCAGCCCGAAGTCCGCCGAGTACAGGAACGCGTTGCCGGACAGGAACACCGCGCCGTCAGCCCCCGTGGAGCCCGCCACGCGCAGGTCGGAGAAGCGGTTGCGCTCGAACTCCTTCGCCCACCGCTTCGTGCCGTCCGCCGAATAGCGCGACAGCGTCATCACCAGCCGCTCGCCGTCCACCTGCGCGCGGTCTGCGTCCGAGCGCGGCGTGCCGGACGTCACCCACAGCACATCTCCGCCCCGCCCCACCGCCAGCCCCGCGCCGGTGTCATCCTGCGGGCCGCCCTGCGTGAACGACCAGCGGCTCAGCCGCCGGGGCCGGGGGCCGGGGGGCCTCCGCCGTGGGAGCCTGGGTGGGGGCCTGGGTCCCGGCCGAGGGAGCAGCCGTCTGGGGGGCCGGCGCGGGGACCGTGCCCTGGGCTTCCGCACTGGCGGTCACATCGCCAGTTTCCTCCGCCGAAGCCCCTCCACACGCAGTGCCGCCCAGCCCGAGGAGTCCCGCGCCCAGAAGTGCCCACCCGCCCCAGATGACTCGCCGTGCTGAACGCATGCCGTGCTCCCATGCCTGCCCTGCCCCAGCGCAGGTGCCTTGGGAACGTAAGCAGTGTGTCCACGGTCCGGCATTCCCCCCTGTCCAGGGGGTACTGAAACAGGCCGGGGGGCGGACGGGGGGCCGGGCGCGGGGCCGGGCGGACCCGTGGCTTGACGCGTGGAATACGGGGCCCCTGGAACGGTTGCCACCCCACGCTCGGGGCTCCAGGGCGACGGAAACCGTTGGTCCGCCCCCCGCGCGCCGATTAAGAGAACCCTTCCATGGAAAGCGCCGCCCCCGCCCCACTCCCCCCGTCCGACGCCACCCCCGAGGACCTGCGCGCCGTCGAGGAGCTTGCCCAGGCCCGCAACGCCATCGTCGAACAGATTGAAAAGCGCGTCGTCGGCCAGCGGGACGTGGTGGAGCACCTGCTGATTTCGCTCTTCAGCCGCGGCCACTGCCTCTTCGTGGGCGTGCCCGGCCTGGCGAAGACGCTGCTCATCTCCACGCTGGCGGACGTGCTCAACCTGTCCTTCAACCGCATCCAGTTCACGCCGGACCTGATGCCGTCGGACATCACCGGCACGGACATCCTGGAAGAGGACAAGACGACGGGCCGCCGCTCCTTCCGCTTCATGCAGGGGCCGCTGTTCGCGAACATCATCCTCGCGGACGAGGTGAACCGCACGCCGCCCAAGACGCAGGCCGCGCTGCTCCAGGCGATGCAGGAGTACCGCATCACCGCCGGCGGCCGCACGTACCCGCTGGAGCTGCCCTTCCTCGTCTTCGCGACGCAGAACCCCATCGAGCAGGAGGGCACCTATCCCCTCCCCGAAGCGCAGCTGGACCGCTTCATGTTCCTGGTGGACGTGGGCTACCCCACCGCCGAGGAGGAGGTGCAGATCGTCAAGAGCACCACCGCCGGCGCGCCGCCGAAGCTGGAGAAGATCCTGTCCCCCGAGCGCATCCTCGCCCTCCAGGAGCTGGTGCGCCGCGTGCCGGTGCCGGACCACGTGGTGCGCTACGCGGTGGAGCTGGTGCGCCACACGCGCCCCAAGGAAGCGGGCGTGCCGGACTTCGTGGCGAAGAACGTGTCGTGGGGCGCGGGCCCCCGCGCGAGCCAGTACCTGGTGCTCGCGTCCAAGGCGCGCGCCATCCTCAACGGCCGCTTCGTGGCCACGGTGGAGGACGTGCGGGCGCTGGCGCGGCCCGTGCTGCGCCACCGCGTGCTGCCCAACTTCACCGCGGAGAGCGACGGCATCACGTCTGTGAAGCTCATCGACCAGCTCCTCACGGTGGTGAAGGGCTAGGCGCTTCCACCCCATGGCGCTGCTCGACGCCCAGACGCTGTCCCGCCTCCAGGGCGTGAAGCTGCGCGCCCGCGCCGTGATGGAGGGCGTGCTGTCCGGCCTCCACAAGAGCCCCCATCAGGGCCAGAGCGTGGAGTTCGCCGAACACAAGGAGTACGCCCCCGGCGACGAGCTGCGCCACCTGGACTGGAAGGCCTACGGCAAGTTCGACAAGTACTACGTCAAGCGCTTCGAGCACGAGACGAACCTGCGCTCGGTGATGGTCGTGGATGCGTCCGCGTCCATGGGCTACCAGAGCGGCGCGATGTCCAAGCTGGAGGTGGCCAAGACGCTCGCGGGCGCGCTCAGCTACCTGCTCGTGCGCCAGCAGGACGCGGCGGGCCTGGCCGTCATGGTGGGCGGCGCGTTCAAGGACGTGCCGCCCCGCGCCTCCGCCGGACACCTCAACGTGCTGCTGGACGCGCTGGAGCACACGGAGGCCAGGGCCCCACGGACCTGGGCAGCGCGGCGGATCACCTCGCGGAGGTGCTGCCCCGGCGCTCCACGGTCATCGTGCTGTCGGACCTGCTGGATGAGCGGCAGGAGGCGCTCAAGCGGGTGCTGGCCCTGCGGCAGCGCAAGAACGACGTGGCGGTGTTCCACCTGGTGGACCCCGCGGAGCTGACGTTCCCCTTCGACGACCCGACGCTCTTCCTGGACATGGAGGGCGAGGGCCGCATCGAGGTGAACCCGCGTGAAATCAAGCAGAGCTACCTGGAGGAGTTCGGCGCGTTCCTCGCGGACGTGAAGGCGAAGTGCGCCGAGGCCGACGTGGACTACGAGCTGGTGCGCACCGACGAGCGGCTGGATGAGGTGTTGCTGCGCTTCCTGGGACGTCGCGGGAGGCGCCGGTGACGTTCGGCAACCCGTGGTTCCTGCTGGGCGCGCTGGGTGCGCTCATCCCCGTGCTGGTGCACCTGTTCGACCGGCGCCGGCCCCGGGCGCATCCGTTCGGGCCGCTCGCGTTCGTGCTGCGCAGCCAGAAGCGCACGGCGAGCCGGCTCAAGCTCAAGCGGCTGCTGCTCTACACGCTGCGCACGCTCATCCTGCTGGCCATTCCCCTGGCGCTGGCGCGGCCGGAGTTCACCCGCGACGCGCAGGCGGCCACGGTGACGCGAGGGCCGGCGGCCACGGCGATCATCCTGGACGCGTCGCTGTCCATGCGCTGGTCGGACGGCACGTCGAACTTCGAGAAGGGCCGCGACGAGGCGCGCGACGCGCTCAAGGACCTGCTGCCGGAGGAGCCCGCGACGGTGATGGTGTGCACGGGTTCGCCGGAAGCGCCCCCGCCGCCGGGCTTCGACCGGGCCCGCCTGCGCGCGCTGGTGGACGAGGCGAAGCCCACCTACGGCACGGCGGACCTGTCGCGCTGCCTGGACATGGCCGCTCGGGCGCTGGAGGAGAACCCGATGCCGGGCAAGCGCCTGGTGGTGGTCTCCGACATGACGGGCTCCGGCTTCCGGCTGGAAGCGCCGCCGCCCACGGTGAAGGGGCCCACGGGCGCGATGGTGAAGCCGGAGGTCGTGCTGCGCGACGTGGCGTCCGGGCGCGAGTCGCTGGACAACCACGCGCTGGTGGACCTGCGGGTGGAGCCCGCGCTCCAGGCCGGGCCGCGCGCGTACCAGTTCACGTTCACGGTGCGGAACTTCGGCACCACGCCGGCGAAGGACCTGGAGGCCGCGGTGCGCGTGGGCGAGTCCACGCTGGCCAAGGGCTTCGTGGACGTGCCCGCGGGAGGCACGACGCAGAAGACGCTGACGGTGCGCTTCCCGCAGGGCGGCACGGTGGTGGGCCAGGTGACGCTCTCGCAGGACTCGCTGGCGGAGGACGACCGGCGGGCCTTCGTGCTGCCGGTGCCGCGCGGGCTGAAGGCGCTGGTGGTGAACGGCTCGCCGCACGCGACGCGCTACCGGGACGAGGCCTTCTTCGTGGACGCGGCGCTCACGTCGCCGGGCTCGCCGGTGGACGTGGCGGTGCGCGACGCGGAGGTGGGGCTGCGCGAGGACTTCAGCGCGTATGACCTGGTGCTGCTGCTGAACGCGACGGCGCCGTCGGAGGAGGAGGCCCAGAAGCTGGCGGCCTTCGTGGAGAACGGCGGCGGCCTCTTCGTGAGCGTGGGTGACCACGTGAACCCGGAGGCGTACAACCAGCGGCTGGGCTCGCTCCTGCCGCGCCCCCTGCGCCTGGTGCGCACGAGCGCCGAGCGCGATGACCCCGACGCGGAGACGAAGACGGCGAAGCTGGCGCAGGTGAAGGTGGACCATCCGCTGTTCGCGCCCTTCACGGGCCGCGCGGAGGAGGGGCTCATCGGGGCGCGCTTCTACAAGTACATGCTGCTGGAGGCGGACAGCCCGTCCGCGCCGGGCACCAGCCAGGTGCTGGCCACGTACGAGGACGGAGCCCCCGCGGTCGCGGTCGCCCGCCGGGGCAAGGGGCGTGTGGCGCTGTTCACCAGCACGGTGGACCGCGACTGGAGCGACTTCGCCATCCGCACGAGCTTCCTGCCGCTGATGCAGCGCTTCGCCGCGTACCTCACGGGCTCGCTGGAGGAGCGCGAGGAGGTGCGCGTGCGCGTGGGTGAGACCGTGACGCTGCGCCCGGAGGGCACGCAGAAGGTGGCGGGCGTGCGCGCGCCGGACGGCAGCGAGGTGCCGGTGAAGGCGCAGCCGGACGGCTCGTTCGTGGCGGGCCCCACGGTGGAGCCGGGCGTGCACGCGGTGCTGGGCGCGGAGGGGAAGCCCGTGACCGCGCTGGACTTCGCCGCCACGCTGGACCCGGCGGAGAGCGATTTGACGCGAGTGCCGCAGGACACGCTGACGGCCTACTTCGGCGAGGACACGGTGAAGGCCTCCACGGGAGACGCGGACAGGCCCGCCGTGCCGCTGTGGACGTGGCTCATCCTGGCCGCGTGCCTGGCGTTCTTCTTCGAGGGCACGCTGCTCCGGAAGTAGCCCTGGCCGCTCCGCGCCCTGACAGGCAGCCGACGCTCGGGACACGCACGAGGTGCCCCACGAGCGGCGGGCTCTGCCACACTGCGCGGCCGTGAGCCCTGCTTCCGCCCTCTACCGCGACTGCGCCCGCCTCTTCATGGTGGGCTTCCCTGGCACCCGCATCGACGCCGACCTCGCGGCGCTGATGGACGACGGCATCTACGGCGCCATCCTCTTCAAGCGCAACGTGGGCACCGCGGCGGAGACCGCGGCGCTGTGCCGTGAAATCAAGACGCGCGCGGGCCGGCCCTTCATCCTCTCCGTGGACCAGGAGGGCGGCCGGGTGGCGCGCCTTCGCGGTGAGCCCTTCACCGCCCTGCCCCCCATGCGCGAGCTGGGACAGCGCGGCGACGAAGCCCTGGCCGAGCGCGTGGGCCGGCTGCTCGCGCACGAGCTGCGCGCCGTGGGCTTCGACTGGGACTTCGCGCCCGTGCTCGACGTGGACACCAACCCGGCCAACCCCGTGATTGGGGACCGCAGCTTCAGCCGCGACCCGGTGGAGGTGGGCCGGCTGGGCGTGGCGCTCGCCAGGGGCCTGGAGGCCGGCGGCGTGGCGTCCTGCGGGAAGCACTTCCCCGGGCACGGCGACACGACGACGGACAGCCACCTCACCCTGCCCCGGCTGCCGCACGACCTGGAGCGCCTGCGCCGCGTGGAGCTGGTGCCGTTCCAGGCCTTCGCGAAGGCGGGGCTCGCGTCGCTGATGACGGCGCACGTGCTGTTCGACGCGCTGGAGCAGGGCGTCCCGGCGACCATGAGCCACCGCGCGCTGCACGACCTGCTGCGAAAGGAGCTGGGCTTCGACGGCGTGGTCGTCTCCGACGACCTGGAGATGAAGGCCATCGCGGACCACTACTCCGTGGCGGAGGCCGCGGTGCAGGGGACGCTCGCGGGCGTGGACCTGTTCCTCGTGTGCCACAAGGCGGACGTGCAGCGCACCGCCATCGAAGCGCTGGTGAAGGCGGTGGAGTCCGGCCGCGTCCCGCGCGAGCGCATCACCGAAGCGCACCGGCGCCTGGACGCGCTCGCCGCCCGCTTCGCGCACCCCGCCGAGGACCGGCTCGCCACGCTGGGCGACGCGGAGCACCGCTCTCTGGCCGAGGGCCTTGCCAGCGCCTTCACCGGCAAGGACCCCACGGAGGTCATGCTCGCGTCGCGCTAGTCGGGGGCGTGCCTGGAGCCCGGCTCCGAGCCCTGGCCCATGGGGCCCTGGAAGCGGTCCGCCCCGCCCCGGTCTCCGGGAACCGGCTCCTGGAGCGTGGTGAAGCCGGGCGCGCCAATCTGGTTCTGCAGGCCCTGGGCCCCGGCGGGCTGCGGCTTCAGCGGTGACCCCTTCGCGTCCGTGGGCGTGCTCGCGCCAGCGCCTCCCGTCCCCGCCGCGTCCTGCTGCTCATTGGCGACGCCTTCGTAGGCGGTCCCCGTGCGCGGCAGGGGCCTGTCCCGATTGCAGCCGGGGCCGACCAGCGCGGCCGTCGCGGCGCACACGGCCACCAGGGTCCAGTGATGCAGTCTCCTCGAGTGCATGCCTGCTCCTTCCGGAAGCCGTCACGGCCTCGACTGAAGGAGTGGCCACCCCGGCGCCCCACCGGGAGTGGCGGGGCCGGAGCACGGACGCCTGCTGGCACGCTGGCCGGCGGGCGCCCCTGGACCTGGGTCCAACTACCGGTCGCGCAGGTAGACGGGCGGGCTGACGTAGCTGTAGGGCTCCTCGAAGCCGCGCGTGCCCTCGTTCGCGGTGGAGACATTCCAGCCGCCCAGCCCCTGGGCCGCGGGCGAGTAGGTCGCCCCGCCGAACACGCCGTAGCGGTGCGCCATCATGCCGCCCGCGTCGTCCCACTTGGAGTTGTTGGACTGGCCCTCGGTCGCCTTCGTGCGCGGGTCGATGCTGGAGCCAATCTTCCCGATGGTGGAGTTGTAGCCCCGGTCCACCGTCAGCACGTGGCGGGGCAGCTTCGCGGCCGCGTCGCCGTGGTGCGCGTCCGCGGGGTTCTCATGCCCCTGCTGCTCGGCCACGTTGTAGACGGCCTCCGGCTGCGCACCGCGCTGCGCGAAGGCATTGCCCCGCGACTCATCCGGCTGCTTGCCGCCCGTCTCCGGCAGCCCGCCACAGGCCGTGCCCAGGAGCACGCCCGCCGTCAGCGCCGCCGCTCCCATCCACCGCTGAATGCCTCGCTCGCGCATGTTCATCGTCTCCGCCATCCCCGAGGAATGGTCATGCCGTCCTCGCCAACCACCGGGCATCCACCCGGGGGCTGGCCCTGCCGGCCGCCCGCTGTCCGGCCCTCAAGGCCGACGGGGCTTCATCGTGAACGGCCAGCCCGCCCGGGGAGAGAGGAGCCAGCCACGGGCGCAGGCATACACGGTCCCGGCCTCCCTGTCCCGCCAGGAGTGCACCGGCGCCCGCCACCCACGCCCCGCTCAGGCGCGAGCACCCTTCCGGGCCGCGCCCTTCGCCGCCGGCTTCGCGGCCGGGGCCTTCTTCGCCGCCGGTTTCTTGACAGCCGCCGGCTTCGCCCCGGCCGCGGGAGCCTTCTTCGCCGCGGGAGCCTTCGGGGCCGGAGCCTCATCGGAGGATCCGCCCTGGAGCGCGGACAGGACCTCCGCGACGTGGCCGGCCACCTTCACCTTGGGCCACACGCGGACGAGCTTGCCGTCCGGGCCAATGAGGAAGGTCGCGCGGATGAGGCCCATGAACTTGCGGCCGTAGAGGGACTTCTCCCCCCACACCCCGTAGGCGTCCGCCAGCGCGTGGTCCGGGTCCGCCAGCAGCGAGAACGGCAGCCCCTGCTTCGTGGCGAACTTCTGGTGGGAGGCGACGCTGTCCGGCGACACGCCCAGCACCACCGCGCCGGCCTTCACCAGCGCGGAGTGCTGGTCGCGGAAGTCGCACGCCTCCGTGGTGCAGCCGGGGGTCGCGTCCTTCGGGTAGAAGTAGAGGACGACGTGCCGCCCCTTGAGCTGCGAGAGGGAGACGGTGGCGCCGCTCTGGTCGGGGAGCGAGAAGCCGGGGGCCTTGTCACCTGCTTGGGGCATGGGCATGCGTCGGCTCCATACCCAGACCTCGCGGGCTTCTCAACTCCACGCGCGCGCTTCGAGCAGGCTCAGTGCGCGCCTTCGCCCGGCGGATGCACTTCCTCGCCCGGCGGGTGGTCATTGGCCTCCAGCCGGACCAGCTCCGCCTGGCAGGTCTCCAGCACCTTGCGCAGCACGTCGCGGGTCGCGTCCGTGTTGGCCTCGCCCAGCTTCTTCGCCAGCGCTTCGCACGCGGCGCGCTTGGCCTCCACGTCGCTGGCGCCCTGGCCGGTGGCGCCGGGGCGGGCCAGGGGG
>NZ_JBKGHJ010000176.1:0-15535 GCF_046520365.1 Corallococcus sp. 4LFB | reverse complement strand
GGCGGTGACGCCGGGCCCGGTGATGGTGGGGCGGATGGCGGCTCGGACGGCGGGCAGCAGGATCCGAACCAGAAGGGCGACGGCGGCGCGGACGGCGGCGCCGACGGAGGCCAGGACGAGGGCGAGGGCGACTCGCGCGACGGCGGTGTTGACGGCGGCAGCGAGGGTGAAGAGGAGACGGAGTCGAACCCGCGCGACGGCGGAAGTTCGCCGGGCGACGTCGACCGGCAGGAAGCCGAGCGGCTGCTGGATGCGATGAAGCAGAACGAGAAGAATCTCCAGCTCTGGCGTTTCCAGCAGAAGAAGAAGCAGAGGAAGCCCAATGAGAAGGACTGGTAGCGGGCGCACGGCGCTGCTCGCCGTGCTCGCCCTCCTGGCCACGGCGCCGGCGTGGGCGGCGGACATCGAGTTCTACCAGACGGTGGACCGCACCGAGGTGGGCACCGACGACACCTTCAAGCTCACCGTGGTGGTGGTGGACGCGCCGTCCAACGCCCAGGTGCGCCTGCCCGAGTCCAACGACTTCGAGGTGCTCTCCTCGTCGCGCGGCAGCCAGCGCTCCATCTCGCTGTCCGGCGGCGGCCCCGCCGTGATCCAGGACATCACCCGCCACGAGCTGCTCATGCGCCCGCTGCGCGCGGGCAAGCTCACCCTCCCGCCCTCGACGCTGACCGCGGGCGGCCGCACGTACCGCACGGACGCCGTGCAGCTCACCGTGCGCGAAGGCCACGCGGGCGGCGCACCTCAAGCGCAGCAGGGGGGCCGCAACCCGTTGCCGGATCCGTTCCGCAACTTCCGCAACATGCCGGATCCGTTCGGGGACGACTCGGACCTCAACGACGACGAGCCGGTGATTCCGCGCGGGGACTCGGACCTGTTCCTGCGCGCGAGCCTGGACCGGGACGACCTCTACGTGGGCGAGCAGGCCACGCTGTCGCTCTACATCTACTCGCGCGTGGACCTGTCCAGCGTGGACGCGGTGACGATGCCCAAGCTGGAGGGCTTCTGGACGGAGGAGGTGGAGAGCCCCACGCAGCTCACGGGCGAGCAGAAGGTGGTGGATGGCATCCCGTATCGCGCCTACCTGCTGCGCCGCCGCGCGCTGTTCCCGGTGAAGTCCGGCACGCTGCTCATCACCCCCGCGGAAGCGGACATCACCACGGGCTTCCTCTTCGCGGGCCACCGCGTGCACCGCGTCTCCAATGGCCTGAAGGTGAAGGTGCGGCCGCTGCCGCCCGGTGCGCCGCCGAACATGTCCAACGCGAACGTGGGTTCGTGGCGCATGTCGCTGGACGTGTCGCAGACGCGCGTGGAGCTGGGGCAGCCCATCACGGTGAAGGTCATCCTGGAGGGGCAGGGCAACGTGAAGAACGTCACCCCGCCGAAGCTCACCGGCCCGGCCGCGCTGAAAATCTACGAGCCGACGACGACGGACCGGCTCGCGTCCAACCGCAACCGCATCCAGGGCCGCCGCGTGGTGGAGTACCTGGTGATGCCGCAGCGCACGGGCACCTTCACGCTGCCGGAGCTGCGCTTCCCCTACTTTGATCCGTCGCGGCGCCAGTACGAGACGGCGCGCACGGACCCCGTCACCATCACCGTGGAGGCGGGAGCGGGCGGCGTGTCCTCGCTGCCGTCGGCGATGACGCCCTCGCAGGTGGCGGACGCGGCCAACGAGCAGAAGAACGTGCTCACCACGGGCGGGCTGCGCCCGGTGCGCGCCCAGGCCCGGTTCGTGGGGCCGTCGCAGCCCGTGTGGATGCGGCCCTTCTTCATCGCGGGCGTGCTGGCCCCGCTGGGCCTGCTCGCGGGCGTGGCGTTCATCGGCGGCCTGCGCGGCCGGCTGGCCACCCGCTCCGAGGCGGGCCGGGGCCGTCAGCAGGCGAAGGCCGCGCGCAAGCGGCTGGCGGAGGCGGAGAAGCTCAAGGCGGGCGCGGACGCGGGGGCCTTCTACGTGGAGGTGGAGAAGGCGATGGTGGGCTTCCTGGAGGCGCAGCTCGGCTTCCCCGTGACGGGGCTGACGCGCGAGGCGCTTGGAGAGAAGCTGGCGGCGGCGGGCGTGGACGCGGAGCGGCGCGCGCGCGTGCTCTTCGTGCTGGAGGCGTGCGACCTGGGCCGCTACGGCGGCGGCGTGGAGCCGGGCGAGCGGCGCAAGGTGCTGGCGACCGCGGCGGCGGTGATGGAAGGCTGGGCCAGATGAGCGACGCGGCGACGCAGGGCTACTACACCGCCGAGGAAGCGGAGGCCGTCTTCCAGCAGGCCAACGACGCGTACGGGCGCGAGGACTACGCCACCGGCGCCAGGCCCACTACGAGAAGCTCATCGCCCACGGCTTCGGCGGGCCGGACGGTGCTCTACAACCTGGGCACCACCCACCGTGGCCCGGGGCGACCTGGGCCGCGCGGTGCTGGCGCGCTGGAGCAGGCCCGGAAGCAGGGGGACGCGCCGCGGACCTGGAGGCCAACCTGGCCCTGGCGCGGGCGCGGCAGGTGGACAAGGTGGTGGGCGCCGCCGCGGACGAGGCCTTCCTCCCCCGGCTGGCGGCGGCCACGGACGGCGCGGCGGTGGCCTGGGTCTTCTTCGTCGCGTGGCTGGTGGGCTTCGCGCTGCTGCTCTTCCGGCGCCTGTTCCCCGCGCTGCGGCGCACGGCGGTCGCGGTGGTCGCGGGCCTCTGCCTCACGGCGGCGGTGCCGGCGGCGATGCTCCTGGCGGCGCACATCTGGGTGCACCAGAACGTGCATGAGGCCGTCGTGCTGTCGCCCACGCTGGTGGCGCGGGAGCTGCCCCGCTCGGAAGGACGCTCCCTCTTCGAGGTGCACGCCGGCCTGAAGGTGCAGCTGCTGGAGGAGACGGGGAAGTACGTGCGCATCCGCCTGCCCAACGGCCTGGAGGGCTGGGCCGAGCGCGACGGCGTCGCCGAAATCTAGGCGGGGCCGGAGCGACCCCTGCCCGCGGGAAAACCGGCGGTGGACCGCTTTCGTACAGAGGGGCTGCCGGGAGGCGTCGCTTCGCTGGACGTCGCCAGGGCAATAGCCTACGAGGGGCCCCGAGGAACCATGGCTGGCAACGCGCAGGCACCCTTCCACATCCTCCTCGTCGAGGACGAGCCCGTCATCCGCGAGCTGGTGCGCTCCATGTTGAGCGACGGCGCGGTGGACGTGGTGTGCGCGGCCAACGGCATCGAGGGCCTGAAGCTGGCCCGCGACCGCACCTTCCACCTCATCCTGATGGACGTGGTGCTGCCGCAGCTGGACGGCGTCTCCGTGTGCCGCATCCTGAAGAGCGACCCCGTCACCGCGAAGGTGCCGCTCTACATGCTCACCGCGAAGGCGAAGAAGGCGGACGTGGAGAGCGCGACGCAGGCGGGCGCGGACGGCTACATCCACAAGCCCTTCCGCGGCGCGGAGCTGATGGACCTGGTGGAGCGCCTGCGCACGGCCCGCACGGCCGCGGACTGACGCTCCACCGGAAGGCCTTACGGCAGGTGCGGATGGAGGAAGCGGGCCAGGGCGATGAGGTCGTCCCAGTCCAGCTCGCCGAACTCCAGCGCGACGCCGTCCACCTCCCTGCGGCGGATGGTGCACATGGTGACGAGCTCGCGGTCGCCCGGCAGCGGCAGGGCGATGGTGAGCGCGCGCTGCGAGTCCGCCGGGTGCGCCTGGAGGAACAGGCCGTTCATGGAGATGTCGCGCGCCTGCGCCGTCACGGTGCGGCCGGACAGGAGCACCTTCACCTGGAGACGCGCTTCGACGCGCGGGTGGTAGCGCTCGCGCTCGCTCGGACGGGGGCCGTTGGAGGGGGTCATCATCGGCGTGTTCACCTTCAAGTGCGACAGGACGCGACAACTGTGATGCAGGTTGGCGCGGAGGCAAGTTTTCGGGTTTTGCCTCGCCGTCCCGCGTCGTGGACCCGGCGCGAGCGCGCCCGAGACGCCTGACGCGGCTGCGGCGGAGCGCGCCCCTGTCGTTTCAAGGGGTTGGGTCCTGGCACGGACGGTGGAAGGCAGCCCCGGCGAATCCCTGCCGGAGGCACCCCTTGGAAGACCGTCGCATCCCGTCGTTGAGCATCGCCCCCTCCATTGAGCGCCAGACGCCGAAGACGGAGTTCGGCCCCACGCTGGCGCGAGCGGCGCGCGAGGTGGTGCGCACGGGCGCGGGGCTGGTGGGCGGCATGCTGCCGTCGGGCGCCATCTCCAGCGCGGTGGTGTCCACGCTGGCCGGCACGGTGTCCGCGGCGGTGCCGGCCGAAGCGGTGTCGTCGGTCTCCGCGACGGGAGGTGCCTCCGCGATGTCGGCGCGCTCGAGCGCGGGGACGACGGCCGGGACAGGCGCCGCGACGACGGGGCAGGGGGACGCGTGGGACCTGCTGGAGGCGCAGAAGCTGATGGCCGCGGACGGCCAGAAGTTCAACATGGCCTACCTCTCGCTCCAGAACGCGATGCAGAAGGAGAGCCGCGAGCACAACGCCATCTCCAACATCATGAAGGTCCGCCACGACTCGGCGAAGGCCGCCATCAACAACATCCGCTGAGGCGCGTTCGCGATGGCCATCGACAAGTTGGGAGCCGTGGGCGGAGCGGGCCCTTCGCCCGCGGTGGAGTCCGGCAGGGAGACCTTCGGCAAGGTGCTGGAGGGCGTGCGCGAGCCCGCGTCGCGCCCGGTGCCGGTGACGACGGAGGGGCCGCCGAAGCCGGCGCGGACGCCCACCGAGGCCACCGCCGGCACGGCGCGGGCGGACGGCGTGGAGCGGGCGAAGGCGGGCTGCGCGGAGGTGAAGCCGGGAGCGCGCGTGGATTCGGTCCAGGCGGCGCGGAGTCAGCAGGCGGTGGAGGTGCTGGACCGGGTGGGACAGGCGCAGCAGCGGCTGGACCACATCCTGAAGCTCGCCGAGTCCGGCCGCACGTTCAGTCCCTCGGAGTTGCTCGCGCTCCAGGCCCACGTCTACCGCGCCAGCCAGGAGCTCGATCTCGCCGGCAAGGTCGTCGAGAAGGCCACCGGCGGCGTCAAGCAGGTCCTCCAGACCCAGGTGTGAGGAGTTCTTTCTTCCATGCGTTCCGCTCCCCTTCGTTGTCTCTGTCTCCTCCTGCTCCTGGGCGCCTCCGCGTGCCGGGAGCGCATCCAGCACGGCCTCGACGAGCGTCAGGCCAACGAACTGCAGACGGTGCTCGTCGAGCGGGGGCTCGACGCGCGCAAGGTGCCCGAGCCGGGCAAGAAGCCCACCTGGGCCATCGAGGTGTCGGACGCGCGGTCCTCGGACGCCGTGCGCATCCTGGCGGAGCTGGGACTGCCCCGGCTCGCCGCGGAGACGGGCTGCGACGTGTTCGGCGGGAGCGGGCTCGTCCGCTCGCCGCTGGAGGAGCAGGTCTGCCGCGTCCGGGGGATGGAGCGCGAGCTGGAGAAGACGCTCCAGACGGTGGACGGCGTGCTGCTGGCGCGGGTTCACCTGGTGGTCCCACCTCCCCCGAGGCCCGGTCAGGCCCCGACGCCATCGAAGGCCTCGGCCATGCTGCGCGCGGCACCCGGCGGCGCGGCGCGCGTGCGCAAGTCGGCGGACACGCTGCGCGAGCTCATCGCGGGGGGCGTGGAAGGGCTGTCACCGGAGGCGGTGTCGTTGCTGGTGGATGAGGTGACGACGCACGTGGAGGCGCCCTCTCCGAAGGGGGGACCCGTGCCGCTGCGGCTGCGGGTGGTGCTCGCCCTGCTGGGGGTGCTGGTGACGGGGCTGTCCGGCGCGCTCGTCTGGACGACGCTGCGCTGGAGGCACTTCCAGGCCCTGGCGGAGCGGCCTCCCGCGGTGCCGCCGGCTCCGCCCACGCCCGCGCGGCCGGTGGTGACACCGGGCTCCACGCGCAAGCTGGCCTGAGCACGCCATGGAAGCCACCCGCGTGGGACGGGCGATGCGCATGGCCCGGAAGCTCCTGCCATCGCGCAAGGAAGCACCCCAAGCCACGGTGGCGGACGTCACGCTGCCCGCGCTGTCCCTGCCCCTGGAGCGCATCGCGCTGGTCGTCTGTGTCCTGGCGCGGGAGCGTGCCGCGGAGCTGCTGGGCGGCCTGGTGGACGCGGAGGCGGGACGGGCGCTGCGCCATCTGGAGCGCTTCGCTGACATGCCCTCCGCACAGCGACAGGCCAAGGTGTCGGTGGAGTTCGGCGAGCGGACGGACGCCGCGAGCCGGTTGGCCCTCTTCCTGGAGGCGGCTCCCGAAGCCTTGCGCCAGGAAGCCCTACGCGGGCTGCCTCCGTACCACCGGAGCCGGTTCCCCCAATGGGAGGTGAGCACCTCGCGGTCGGAGGCCGCACCGGTCCTGACTGCCCTGGCGGAGCGGCGCATCCGCGAAGCCCTGCGCTGAGCGTCCTTGGGCGTGGAGCGCCATCCCGACGACGGACCTCTACCTCCCGCCAACACCTTGATTCCACGGGCCGTCTCCCTGGCCACGGCCATGCACAGGGGACGTGTGTCTATCGCCGCCTCGGAGTTCCGGATGCAAACGACGAATCCAGTCAGAGCCCACAGCGCCGCGAAGAAGCCCACGCGGCCTTTCCGCCCGGGGGCACGCCGGCTGACGCGTGCGCACCTGCTGCTGGGACAGCGGCCCCAGGTGGGGCGGTGGGGCGCGGAGCTCCTGCGTGACGTGGGCGCGGCGCTGTCGCGGGACCTGGGCGCGGCGGTCAAGGTGGAGGGGCACCTGGTGCCGGCGGCGGTCCAGCCGGAGCGCGAGCTGGCGGTGGGAATGGTGTTCGCGCTGGTGGAGCTGTCGGCGGTGGGGGGCACCGCCATCGTGGAGCTGGAGGTGCCCTGGGTCTTCGCGGCGCTGGCGAGGCTGGCGGGGACGGGACTGCGGCCGGCTCCCGTGGCGGAGCTGACGCGATTGGAGGAGTCCACGCTGGTGTACCTGCTGCTGTCCGCCCTGGCCGCGATGCGCGGGCAGGACGAATGGGTGCGGCGGCTGGGGCCTCGTCTGTCCGCGGTGTCGATGCGGCGCGGTGACGTGCTGACGCGAGTCGACCCGAGACAGCCCTATGTGGCGGTGTTGCTGACGGCAACGGTGGAGGGGGCGACGGTGGGAGGCCGGGTGCTCCTGCCCGCCCGTGCCTTGCAGACCGCGTTTCAGGAGCTGCCCACGGAGCCAGGAGGCGCGCTCGCGCCCCAGGTGCTGGCGGCCTCGGTGCCCGCGCGCTGCCTCGTGGGACGCAGTCCGTTGCAGGCCTCGGCGGTGGACGCGCTGGCCGCGGGAGACGTCGTGCTCTTCGAGGGCGTGCGGCTCCGCGACGGCCGCGTGGAGGGAAGGGGACAGCTGATCACCCGGGGCTTCGCGCTCCGGGGCGAGTTTCTCGCGGACGGTTTTTCGACAGGGAGCGTGCACTCGCACGCGGCCCGACAGGAGTCGGACATGGCGACGAACAAGCGGAGCGAGGCGATGCCTCCGCTCCCGGTGGATGTGGAGATCGAGCTGACGCGGTTGCTGTTGCCCTTGTCGGAGCTGGCGGCGCTGAAGCCGGGGACGTTGCTGCCCCTGCACGTGAATGCGAGCAGCCCCGTGCTGCTGCGCGTGGGCGACCGCGTGGTCGCGCGTGCGGAGTTGGTGGAGATCGAAGGCGAAGTGGGCGCCCGCATCCTGGCGTTGCTGCCGTGAGCGCACCGGTGAACACGTTGCTGTCCTCCTTCTCTCCCCGCGGCCGGCTGCTGCTCGCGTCGGCCCTGCTGGTCGGGTTGGCGACGCTCGCGCCCCTGGGAGGGCTGTCGCTGGTGGGCACCTCGCGCCTGCTCGTCGGCTCGATGGCTCTGGCCGGGCTGGGCTGGGTGTTGCTCCGCAAGGGAGGCTCGGCGGGGAGTGGCGATGCCTCCGCTCCGGCGCCCCTGAGCATCGTCTCCCGGACGGGGCTTTCGCAGCGCTGCGGCCTCGCGCTCGTGGAGGCGGAGGGGCGGCGCTACCTCGTGGCCTACGGCGACACCTTCGCGGAGATCCATGAGACCCGCGCCATGGCGGTCCTGCCCGGGGCCATGCCCAGGGCCACGGTGACGCCTCGGGTGGACCTGGAGCCGACGGTGCTCTTTCCCCGTGCGCGACAGCCCCAGGTCGCGTGTGGCGCGTCCCGGAAGCGGGGTGGGGGATGAAGGCCCTCGGATTGGGATGCGGTGTGTTCGTTCCCGCGATCGCGTCCGCCGCGGAGCCCTCCCTGGCGCAGGCCTCCTATGCTGGCAGCCCCCTGGCGATGATGGGGATGCTCGCGCTCCTGTCGCTGTTGCCGTTCGCGGTGCTGATGCTGACGAGCTTCTCGAAGATCGCCGTGGTGCTCTCCCTGGCCCGCTCGGCGATGGGCACGCAGCAGGCTCCGCCCACGCTGGTGCTGACGGGGCTCGCGGTGGTGCTGACGGGGCACATCATGGCGCCGGTGATGGAGCGCATGTACGACGCGGGGCAGGCGGCGTACGACGAGGTGCACTCCGGAGCGCAGGTCCTCTCCGCCGCGAGGCAGGTGACGGAGCCCCTGCGCGGCTTCCTCACGAAGCACGGCAGCCCCGAGGAACGGGCCCGCTTCGTGGACCTGGCCCGCGAGCTGCGTCCTCCGGAGGAGGCGGAGCAGGTGCATGAGACGGACCTGTTCGTCGTCATCCCGGCCTTCGTCATCACCGAGCTGAAGGAGGCCTTCCAGATTGGCTTCATCGTCTTCCTGCCCTTCCTGGTGCTCGACATGGTCATCGCCAACGTGTTGCTCGCGCTGGGCATGCAGACGCTGTCGCCGGGGCAGGTGAGCCTGCCCTTCAAGATCCTCCTCTTCGTCGCCGTGGATGGTTGGGCCCTGCTCGCGCGGGGCCTCATCCTCGGCTACCGGTGACGCAGTGACCCAGGACGTCCTGCTCACCCTGGGGCGTGAAGCCCTGCTGTTGATGGTGGTCGCCTCGTTGCCACCCATTGGCGCGAGCCTGCTCGTGGGCTTCTTCATGAGCCTCTTCCAGGCGACGACGCAGTTGCAGGAGAGCACGCTGTCGGTGGTGCCCAAGTTGTGCGCGGCGGTGCTGTCCCTGGTGCTCGCGGGCCCGTGGATCGCCGGTCAGCTCACGCGCTTCACCCAGCAGGTCCTCATGCTCATCGCGGAGGTGGCGCTGTGAACCCGGAGGCACTGGGTGAACAGTTCATCCTCCTGGGGCCGCACGTTGTCGCGGTGGCGCTGTGCGCGGCCCGGCTCGTGCCCATCGCGTTCCTCTGCCCGTTGCTGGGAGGCCAGGCCGCGCCCACGACGGTCCGCCTGGGCCTGGTGTTCGCGCTGTCGCTCTTCCTGCACGTCGAAGCGGGCGTGGAGTTCAGCGGCACGGTGGAGACGCCGGTGGTGATGGCGGCACTCGTGGTGCGCGAGCTGGCCTACGGTGTCTCCGTGGGGCTCGTGTCCGCGCTGCCCTTCGATGCGGCGAGGATGGGGGGCCGCCTCATCGACCTGTTCCGGGGGACCTCCGCGGAGGCGAGCCTGCCGCTGGCAGGAAGCCGCGAGTCCGCCACGGGAGACGCGCTCTACCATCTGCTGGTGGCCAGGGTGGTGTCGGGAGCGCTGTTCCCGGTGGTCATCTCGGCCCTGCTGCGAGGCTTCGGGGTGGTTCGGCTGGGGGCCTTCGTGCCCACGGAAGCAGCCACCCTGCACGTGGTGGTGATGGTGGGCGGCGCCATGGCCACGGGGCTCGCGGTGGGGGCCCCGGTGGCCGCCGCGTCGCTCGCGGTGGATTGCTTCCTGGGCCTGGCCTCCCGGGCCGCGGCACAGGTGAACCTCCAGGAGCTGGGCGCCCCCCTGCGCATCCTCGGGGGCGGCGCGTTGCTTTGGCTGGGCGTGGGACTGTTGTGTGAGCGGCTGCTCGCGGGCGTGGCTTCGACCGAGGGTGCGCTGGCGCTGCTGTGCGAGGTCTCGCGATGAGCGGAGAGAAGACGGAGCAGCCCACCGCGAAGCGGCTGCGGGAGGCGCGGCGCAAAGGCCAGCTTCCTCGCAGCCGGATGTTGTCCTCCAGCGCGACGACGCTGGGCGGACTGTTGGGCTTCATCGCGTTCGCACCCGAAGGCTTCGCGCGGCTGAGGGACTGGACCGCGCGGTTGATGCTGGAGCAGACCCTCGCGGGTGCCTGGGAAGAGGGTGCCTGGGTCGCCGCGCGGCTGTGCGGCCCCGCGTTGGGCGGGGCCCTCACGGCCTCGCTGGTGGTCTCCGTGGCCACCGTGGGCTTCGAGCTGGACGCGCGCCATGCCGCGCCGAAGCTCGAGCGGATCAATCCCGCCGCGGGCCTTAAACGCCTCTTCAGCGTCCGGCCACTGGTGGAGATGGGCAAGGCGCTGCTCGTGGCGGCGCTGCTGGCCCTCATCGTCTGGGATGAAGTGGAGACGGTCGGCCCTGATGCCCTGCGGGCCGCGTGGCTCGATGGCACCCGGGGACTGGAGTTCCTGGTCGGCCGGCTGGCGGCGCTGGTGACGCGACTGGCGTGGGTGGTGCTGGGGTGCGGCGCCGTGGACTACGCGCTCGCCCGGCGCAGGCATCGGCGCGAGCTGATGATGACCCGCGAGGAAATCAAGCGGGAGCACAAGGAGAGCGAGGGCGACCCGCGCCACAAGGGGCAGCGGAAGGCCCTGCATCGCCAACTGGCGCAGGGCGGTCCGGCACGTGGAGTGCAAAAGGCCACCGCCGTGATCGTCAACCCCACGCACATCGCGGTCGCGCTCCGCTACGACGCGGGCGAATGCGACGCGCCCTACCTCGTGGCCAAGGGCCGCGAACAGGACGCGCTCGCGCTCAAGGAGGAGGCGCGCCAGCAGGGCATCCCCGTGGTCCGGGACGTGCCGCTGGCCCGCAGCCTCATCCACTTCGACGTCGGAGAGTCCATCCCCGAGGAGCTGTACCAGGCAGCGGCCGTCGTGTTGCGGACCGCGATGGAGCTTCACGAGCCGGACGACCGTCCACGGAGACAGACGTGATGCACCCACTCATGAAGGTCTTGCTGAAGGCCCGTCAGTCCTCGGACGTCGTGCTCGCGGTGGCGATGGCCGCGGTGCTGGGAGCGCTCATCATTCCGCTGCCGGCGTGGCTCCTCGACGTGGGGCTCGCGGTGAACCTGGCCGCGGCGGTGGCCCTGCTGGTCGCGGCGCTGAACGCGAAGGACGCGCTGCGGGTGACGTCGTTCCCCACGTTGCTGCTCTTCACCACGCTGTTCCGGCTGTCGCTCAACGTGTCGTCCACGCGGCTGGCGCTCTCGGAGGGCCACGCGGGCGAGGTCATCCAGGCCTTTGGCGAGTTCGTGGTGCGAGGCGACTACGTGGTGGGCGCGGTGGTGTTCGCCATCCTCACGCTGGTGCAGTTGCTGGTGGTGACCAAGGGCGCCGAGCGCGTCGCGGAGGTGTCCGCCCGCTTCACGCTGGACGCGATGCCCGGCAAGCAGATGTCCATCGACGCGGACCTGCGCGCGGGCGCCATCGACCAGACGGTGGCCCGGCGGCGACGGCGCGACCTGGAGCGCGAGTCCCAGATGTTCGGCGCCATGGACGGCGCGATGAAGTTCGTGAAGGGCGACGTCGTCGCGGGCCTCGTCATCGTCGCGGTGAACCTGCTGGGCGGTACCCTCATCGGCGTGTTGCAGAACGGCCAGTCCTTCTCGGAGGCCGCCGCCACCTTCGCCCTCATCGCCATTGGTGACGGGCTCGTGTCCCAGGTGCCCTCCCTGTGCATCGCGGTGGCCGCGGGCCTCGTCGTCACGCGGGTGGCGTCGGAGAAGGAGGAGGACTCGCTCGGGACGGAGATTGGCTCCCAGTTGTTCGGTGACTTCCGCACGCTGGCCACCGTCGCGGGCCTGTGCGTCGCGCTGGCCTTGATGCCGGGCATGCCGCACCTGACCTTCCTCGTCCTGGCGGCGGGCCTCGGAGGGCTCGGTCATGCGCTGCGGCGCAAGGGACAGGCGCCGGAGAAGGCGCAGTCGAAGGACGGGGCTTCCACCGGGGCGGCGGTGCCGGCCGGAGCCGCGGGCAAGCCTCCCGAAAGCGCGAAGGCGCCGGTCGGGGTGACACCCCTCACGCTGGACCTGTCCGCGCAGCTCACGCCGCTCGCGGAGGCCGACGGAGGCGCCTTCGTGCACACGGTGCTGAACGCCGTGCGCGACGAGCTGTTCTTCGAGCTGGGCGTGCGCATCCCCGGCATCCGGGTGCGGACCCACGCCGCCTACCTGGGGCCCGGCGAGTACCGCATCCTCCTGGACGAAGTGCCCGCCGGTGGCGGCGTGGTGCAGCCTGGAGTCCTGTACGCGCTCGTCCCTCCCGGCGAGCTGGCCTTCCTGGAGGTCCAGGCGGAGGCGGCCGTGGAGCCCGCCAGCGGACGTCCCATCAGCCGCGTGGGAGAGGGGGCCCGCTCCCGGCTGGAGCTGGCCCAGGTGCCGCTGCGCAAGCCGTCGGAGCTCATCGCGGACCACCTGCGGGCCGTGCTGCGCCTGCGCGCCTCCGCGCTGCTGGGGCTCCAGGAGGTGCAGGGGCTTCTGGAAGGGCTGGAGGCCCAGGCTCCCGTGCTGGTGAAGGAGGCGCTGCAGAAGGTGCCGCTGCCGCTGCTGGTGGACGTGCTGCGGCGGCTCGTGCAGGAGCAGGTGAGCATCCGCGACCTGCGCGCCATCCTGGAGGCGCTCGTGGCGCCCACCACCGAAGGGGACGCCACCGCCCTGGCCGAGCGCTGCCGTCAGGCCCTGCACCGCTACCTGAGCCACCAGTTCGCGCCCACGGGCCCGCTGTACGCGTACCTCGTGGATCCGGAAGTGGAGGAGGTGCTGCGCGCCAGCGGCCCCCGGGGGCCCACGCCGGATCCGGAGCGCATCATGGAGATTCTGGAAGGGGTGCGGCACATCGCCAACGGGGGCCGGGCGGTGCTGCTCACGGCCCCGGACATCCGCCGCCCGCTGCGCAAGCTGTGCGAAGGCCCGTTCCCGGACGTGGCGGTGCTCACCTACGGCGAGCTGGACGGGGATCTGCAGATTCGCCCCATCGGCCGGCTGGCGCCGGTCGCCGTGGGGCGGTGAGACCTAGAGGGTGCCGGTGCCGCTGCTGCCCTTGAACTCGGAGGAGGGCGGCAGGTCCGACTGGGCCTGCAGCGGCGCGGGGCGGTTGACCCGGTCGCGCAGCTCCTTGCCGGTGCGGAAGAGCAGGCCGCGCTTGGGCTTCACCGGGATGACCTGGCCCGTCTTCGGGTTGCGGCCCTGGTAGCCCTGGTAGTTCTTCACGTGGAAGGCGCCAAGCCCGCGAATCTCGATGTTCTCCCCGCGGCAGAGGGCGTCCTTCATCGACTCGAAAATCGTCTCGATGGTCGCCTCCGCCTGCTTCTGGGTCACGCCTCGTTTGGCGACGAGGATGTTGATCAGATCGGACTTGAGCATCGGACGCTCCCGCAAACCCCGTGACCCCTTGGTGACAGGGCTCTCTGGCCCGTTGTCGAGTCCCGAATACATAACAGAACACCTCCTCCTTGCAAGCCGGGTGGGCTCCCAACCCTCTAAAAACGTTACGGATTTCCGCTACCGACCGCTGCCTTGGGGGCCTCGGGGGCGGGCGGGGCGAGCAGCCCCGGGCGCAGCGGTGTCACGAGGTCCAACCACCGGGTGCGGCGCAGCAGGTCGACCCCGGCACAGTCGGCCGCCTGGAACAGGGGCTCGAACTGTTCGAAGCCCGGGGCCTTGGGGCCCGTCCAGGTCTCGGGGCCGCCGGTGATCATCACCCCGTGCACCGCGAGCGTGAGGTCGGCGAGCGTGAGCTCCGCGGGGTCCTTCGCCGGGCGCAGGCCGCCCCGTCGCGCGCGCTCCAGCAGGCGGGCTTCCACCATCCGGTCCACCACTTCGTGAACCAGCGACTCCGGCACGCGAAGCCGCGTGGCCAGCTCGCGCGGCAGGGGGGGGGTGAGCCCATCCACCCAGCACAGGGTGACGGCCTGGGCGACGCGTGCGCCCACCAGCTCGTGCGCGCGCGGGTGGCTGCCGAAGGCGAAGAGGGAGCCGCGGAAGGAGACGTGCTCCACCGCGTAGGACAGCCGGGCGCCGAACAGCATCACCAGCCAGCTCACGTACACCCAGGCGAGGAACAGGGGCAGGGCGCCCAGCGACGCGTAGAGCGGGTTGTAGAGGAAGCTGCGCGCGGCGAACTCGGCGTACACCTGCTTCGCCAGCATCCAGCCCAGGCCCGCCACCAGTCCCCCCGCCAGCGCCGAGCGCACGCGCACGTGGGCGTAGGGCGTCCAGAGGTAGAGCAGCGTCAGGCTGCCCATGGCGATGAGCGTGGTGCCCACGGCGATGAACAGCGGCGCCGAGGGCGCGTAGGTCTGCAGGAGCACGCGGACCCGGCCCGTGCCCGAGAACGAGATGGCCAGGAAGATGGGGCCCAGCAGCAGCAGCCCCGCGTAGATGGACAGGCGCGTCAGCCACGGGCGCTGGCGCCGGATGCCCCACAGCTCGTTCACCGCGCCGTCGATGTGGCGCAGAAGCGAGCCCGCTGACAGCAGCACCGCGAGGAAGCCCACGCTGCCCACCGCGATGGAGTCGCCCGGGTGCAGGAACCGGTCGAGCAGGGCGGCGGACTCCTCGCTGACTCCCGGCGCCAGCACCTCGGCGATGACGAAGCGCAGCTTCCGCTGGAACTGCTCCTGGTGGAGCGTGCGCAGCAGCACGATGCCCACGGTCAGCAGCGGCACCAGCGAGAACATGCTGATGTACGTGAGCGCGGCGGCGCGCAGGCGCAGGTTCTCGCCCATGAAGCCGCGCGCCACGGTGCGCCCCGCGAAGAAGATGTCCGCCGCGAAGCGGCTCCCGACGTGGCCCCGATGGGCGCCCACACGCGGGCCGCTGTCTGGAGCGCCCAGGCCCGTGCCCGGACCAGGGGCCGCCGGACGCGCCAGGACCGCTTCCGGACCCTCCTCACGGCTCCCTCCTGGCGTGCTTCCAGCCCGGTGCGGCCAGGGCGCGGGAGTCCAGGGGCGTGCGAAGGCGCGGAGGCGAGCGGTTCATCCCGGGCGATTCAGAGGGGCCCAGGGGTGGACGACGCCCCCGGTGTGGAAGTGCCACCGTAGCCAAACTCGGCCCCAGGGAACCAGCCCGCTCGCCCCGATGAAGCGGACGTTGTCACCCCATTCACGCCCTCGCCCGCCTGGCTGGTCACCATGCGGGAGACCGGCGAGCGTGAAGTCCCGGGTGCGTCTCCAGGGAGAAGGGACACCCCTCGGAACGCACCCACTCCGGCTCCGCGTTCCTTCACGGACCCACGCGCGAGCCGGTTCAGCCTGTCACCGGGGGCCAATGCAGAAGGCCCGGCGGGGTTCGCACCCACCGGGCCTTCGCTGTCACTCACGAACCGGAATCAAGGGCTCAGGCTTCGCTGCCTCCGCCGGACGACTCGGACGAGCCCCCGCCGGATGCCGCGGGAGGCGGGCTGCCACCCCCGCCGCCGTTGTTGCCTCCGCCGGAACCGCCACCGCGCTCGCCGCGCTCGGACCGCTCCCCGCGCTCGCCGCCGCCGCGGTTCTCGCCGCCGCGGTTCTCGCCACCGCGGTTC
>NZ_JBKGHJ010000175.1:0-15563 GCF_046520365.1 Corallococcus sp. 4LFB | reverse complement strand
GTGGAGGAGGCCTTCCGTCAGCAGCCGCGCGTGCCCCGCGTGGTGCGCGTGGCCGCCGCCGCGTCCCGTCAGCTGGGCCGTAACCAGGAGGCCATGGACCGCATGCGCGTGGTGCTGGCGCTGCGCTACGACGACACCAACACGCGCCGCCAGCTGGCCGCCATGCTCGCGGACGCGGGCAAGGTGGACGCCGCCGCGCGCGAGTACGCGAAGCTCACCGACCTGAACCCCTTCGACAACGGCAGCCGCGTGCGGCTGGCGGAGCTGAAGGCCGCCAACGGCGCCGTGGAGGAGGCCACCGCCCTCTTCACCGAGGCCAAGGCCCTCTCCCCGGACGAGCCCGAGGTCTACGAGCGCGAGGGCCGCGCGCTGCTCGCCGCCGGTCAGCGGGAGCCCGCCCTGGCCGCCTTCGAGCGCTCGCTGGTGCTGCGCCCGCAGAACCCCGGCCTCAAGGAGGCCCTGCGCACGCTCAAGGGCGAGTCCGAGAGCGCGGGCACCCAGTACCTCGTGGACGCGAAGCCCCTGGCCAAGGAGGCCGAGGGCTACATGAACGAGGACGCCCTGTACCTCGTGGACAACACCTACGTGCGCGTGCAGAAGAGCGGCCTGTCCAGCCGCATGCAGCAGATGGCGGTGCGCGTGTTCAACCAGCGCGGCGTGGACGCGTTCCGCAGCGTCCCCATCACCTACTCGCCGGACCGGCAGGAGGTGCGCGTGCTGCGCGCCCGCGTGACGAAGCCGGACGGCTCCGTGGTGGACAGCTACGGCGACGCGGACCGCAACATCAACGAGCCCTGGACGGGCATGTACTACGACGCCCGCGCGCGCGTGCTGTCCTTCCCGTCGCTGGCCGCCGGTGACACGCTGGAGCTCACCTACCGCCTGGACGACACCGCGCAGGACAACCTGCTGTCGGACTACTGGGGCGACGTGGAGAGCGTGCAGGGCGTCTACCCGAAGGTGCGCTTCCAGTACGTCGTGGACATGCCCCAGGAGCGGCCGCTGTACTGGAACAAGAGCCGCCTGGCCGGCGTGGAGCAGCGGCAGGAGGCCCCGGAGTCCGGCCGCACCGTGTACCGCTTCGGCGCGAAGCACGTCTCCAAGGTGGTGCCGGAGCCGGGCATGCCGGGCTGGGCGGAGGTCGCCCAGAACCTGCACATCTCCACGTACAAGACGTGGGACCAGGTGGGTCACTACTGGTGGGGCCTGGTGCGCGACCAACTCCAGCCCAACGCGGAGCTGAAGACCACCGTGGACCAGGTGCTCACCGGCGTGGACCGCAAGGACCAGCTGGCCGTCGTGCGCGCCATCTACTCGTTCGTCGTCACCAACACCCGCTACGTGGCGCTGGAGTTCGGCATCCACGGCTTCAAGCCCTACCGCGTCGACCGCGTGCTCGCGCGCCGCTTCGGTGACTGCAAGGACAAGGCGAGCCTCATCCACTCCATGCTGAAGGTGGCGGGCGTGGACAGCCGGCTGGTGCTCCTGCGCATGCGCAACCTGGGCGCGCTGGACGCGGAGCCCGCGTCGCTGGCGGCCTTCAACCACGCCATCGCGTACGTGCCCCAGTTCGACCTGTACCTGGACGGCACCGCGGAGTTCCACGGCGCCAAGGAGCTTCCGTCCGCGGACCGCGTCGCCAACGTGCTGGTGGTGGACCCCAACGGCACCAGCAGCTTCCTCACCACGCCGGAGGCGAAGGCGGACGACAACAAGACGACGCTGGCCATGGACGTGGCGCTGCGCCCGGACGGCGGCGCGGACGTGAAGGGCCAGAGCAGCGTGTCCGGCCAGTCCGCGCCGGAGTACCGCCGCGCCTACCGCCCGGAGTCCACGCGCAAGTCCACCTTCGAGCGCGCGTGGGCGCAGAGCTTCCCCGGCCTCACCGTGCGCGAGGTGAAGCTCAGCGACACCACCCGCCTGGACGACGACGTGACGCTCGACTTCAACATGGGCATCCCGCGCTACGCGGAGGTGCTGCCCGGCGGCAGCCTGCGCTTCCTGCCCTTCGGCACGGGGCGCACCTACCAGCAGGCGTACGCGTCGCTCGCCGAGCGCCGCTTCGACCTGGTGATGCAGAGCCCCTGGGTGAACACCTTCAAGCTGCGCTACACGCTGCCCGGCGGCTACACCGTCACGGAGCTGCCCCAGGCCGTGGAGGAGACCACGAAGTTCGGCCACGTGAAGCTCAGCTACCGCGTGGAGAACGGCGCGCTCGTCGCCGACGGCCAGGTCGCTCTCTCGGTCGCCCGCATCAAGGCGGACGAGTATCCCCAGTTCCGTGAGTTCCTGGGCCGCGTGGACCGCGCCTTCGGCCGCCGCATCCTGCTGCAGGGGCCGGGGCAGAAGACGGCTTCGCGGTAATCGCGGACAGTCGCGGCGCCTGCCTGGCGCCGCTTCGCACGGAGGGCTTGACCCGGACGCGGCCCTCCGTGCTTAAGCAGTGACATGCACCGTGCACGCGCGCTCGTCCTTGGCTGCCTGCTGGTGGCGGGGGCCGCCACCGCCGCTCCCGTCGTCCAGCTCCCCGAAGGCGGACGGGCGGTGGAGGTCATCCCCCGGGGCGTGCTGTGCGGCCCGGTGCGCGGCGGCTGGGTGCTGGAGGGCCGCACGCTCAAGCCGCCCACGCGCGCGGATGACGCCAGCCGCACGCTGGAGCTGAAGGTCGCCGCGGAGGAAGCCGCCTGCGCCACGGCCACCGACACCGTGGTGGTGGTGGCCACCGGGCCCTTCCCGCGCATCGACAACGCGTCCACGACCTTCTACCCGGACGACGGGCGGCTGGAGCTCAAGGGCACCGGCCTGAAGAACGTGGCCATCGCCTGGTCCGGGACGCCCCGGGGCGTGGACCCCAAGACGCGCGGCATGGACGGCCAGGACGTCTGCCTGGAGCCCAACAGCCCCTCCGAGTGCGCCGTCCCGCTGGCGCCCGGCCTGCCCACGGACGCGACGCTGTCGTGGGTGCCGCCCTACGGACGGCGGGGCGCGAACGTGACGACGTACGACGCCAACGGGCGCTTCCTGGATGACGAATACTTCCGCCTGCGCCCCGGCCGCACCGTGCTCACGCGGCCCCTGGTGCAGTCCTCCGGCGTGGACCTGTCCAAGGGCCCCGGCTACGCGGCGGTGACGCACTCGGAGGCCGTCGCGTCCGTGGACTGCGGCACCGCGCGCTGCGAGGTGACCGAAGGCGCCGTGTCCATCCGCAACGTGCCGGGGTTGAACCCCACGGTGACGCTGCGCCTGCGGCTGGTGCCGCGCGTGTTCTTCGCGAAGGGGGACGCGCTGGAGACGTCCGTGGCGGAGACGCTGCCCGTGCTCGCGTGTCCGCTGTCCGCGGTGGAGGGCACGGTGCTGCGCGACGCGGAGGACTCCGGGCTGGTGATGCGCCTGGACGCGGCGTGCGCGCACGACCCGCGCGGCCTCCTGTGGACGGTGAACGGCGCGCGCGTGCGCGTGGAGCGCGTGGTGAAGGCGCAGGACGGCACCTACGTGCTCCTGCGCACCAGCGGCACCAACGAGCCGCAGGTGACCGTCACCGCCATCACCTCCCGCGTGGACGGCACGGTGGTGGCGTCGGAGACGGCGGAGACGAAGCCCGTGCCCGCCCCCCGCGCGATGCTGGAGTTGCCCGGCCACGGCACCATCGACTTCGTGCCCACCAACCGCCCGGCGGAGGTGACGGTGGCCTCCAGCGGCGGCCTGGGCCGCTTCGTGCTGCGCCCGCTGGCTGGGGCCTACACCGTGACGGTGCGGGAGTCCGCCACGCTCATCCAGGGCGAGCCCACCGCGGGCGGCTTCGTGTCGCTGCGCTTCGGCTACCGGCTGCCCACGCTGCCGGCGGAGCTGGCCACGGCCGACCTGTTCCTCACCAACGAGCGCGTGCAGCGCGCGGTGCGCGAAGCCAGCGTGCCCACCAACGTGGAGAACCTGGTGGAGTTCGTCTGCGCGGACAAGGAGGGCCACGACGAGAAGCTCGCGCCCAGCCGCCCGCACCGGCTGGCCTACGCCATGCGCAACACCTGCCGCGTCGTCATCCACCGCGAGCGCCTCACGCCGGAGGAGGCAACCAGGAAATCACCCTGCGCATCACCGTGACGAAGCCGGACGGCTCCGTCCGGAGCGAGAGCAGCGTGGACCAGCGCCTGTTCCTGCGCCCCAAGGGCGAGGTGCGCGTCATCCCCGTGCAGGGCAACCTGGGCCAGTACGACCGCATCCTCGTGCAGGTGGCGCACGTCGCGGATGAGTCCCGCTACGCCCTCTCCACGGTGGACCGCACGGGCCTGCCGTCCGCGCAGTGGACCGCCATCGTGCGCGGCGGCATGTTCCGCCTCTACACCATGGCCACCATCCCCGCGGGCCTCTACCGCGCGACGCAGCCCTCGGGACAGCTGGCCATCAACTTCGGCGTGCTGTCGCGCCTGGCGCTGCTCAACAACGAGGGCCAGGAGCGCCTGCTGGGCATCGAGATGGGCCTGATGGGCCTGGGCCTGGTGCCGCAGTCCGGCGACATCCAGTTCCCGCCCACGCTCGCGGCCGTGCTGGGGCTGGGCCTGCGGGTGCCCATTGGCCCGGGCGCGGCGGTGGGCGCGCAGGCGTGGATCGCCCGCGAGTTCCGGGGCGACATCACCCGGCGCACCAGCGGAGCCCCCAACACCGACGTCGTGGTGCCCTCCAGCAAGTGGTCCTTCATCTTCGGCCCCAGCATCTCCGTGGGCAACGTGGGCTTCAACCTCTGAAGCCCACCGGGGCCGGCCCGCGCGGGACTACTTCCCGAGCAGCGCCTTCAAGAGCCGCCGCACCTCCGCCGGCCCCTCCACGCGGTAGCCCGCGCACGTGTGCTTGTTGCCCGCGTGCACGGTGATGCCGCCGGGGGGCACCGCCGCGAAGAGGTCCTCGTCGGTGACGTCGTCGCCCAGGGCCAGCACGCGCACGTCCGGCGGCTCCTGCTTGAGCACCTCCGGCACGACGCGGCCCTTGTTGACGCCCCGGGGCCGCACCTCCACCACCCGGTCCCCGGGCAGGATGTTCATGGGCTCCTGGGAGAACTTCTCGAAGAGCAGCAGGCGCAGCTCGCGCGCCTGGAGCGCGCCGAACTCCGCGTCCACCTTGCGGTAGTGCCACGCGAGCGACGCCGTCTTCTCCTCCACGAACGAGCCCGTCACCCGCGCCGCGAACGCGTCCAGCACGGGCTTCACCCGGGACTTCCACTCGAAGGACACGCCCGGCAGCGCCTGCCACGGCTGACCCAGCCGCATGCGCGACCACAGGCCGTGCTCCGCGTGCAGCCCCAGGGGCAGCTCACCGAACCACGCCTCCAGCGTCTCGCGCGGGCGGCCGCTCACGATGTTCACGGACAGGTCCGGCCGGGCGCACAGCTCCTTCAGCAGCGCCATCAGCTCCGCGTCCGGCGCGGCCAGCTCCGGCAGGGAGGCGAAGCCCACGAGCGTGCCGTCGTAGTCCAGGAACAGCACCTTGCGCTCCGGTCCCTTCAGCGCGTCCAGCGCGAGCATGCCGTCCGGCAGCGGCGGCTTCTCCGCCATGGAGGGCAGGCCCTGGAGCCGGTCCAGGAAGCTGGCCACCCACCAGTGCACGTCCCGCGTCTTCACGCCCGCGCGCAGGGTGCGCATGCGGTCCTGGCGCTCGGGCTTGGGCATCTTGAGCGCCTGTTCGATGGCGTCCGCCATGCCCTCCACGTCGTAGGGGTTCACCAGCAGCGCGTCGCGCATCTCCGACGCCGCGCCCGCGAACTCGCTGAGCACCAGCACGCCGTCCTCGTCCGGGCGGGCCGCGCAGAACTCCTTGGCCACCAGGTTCATGCCGTCGCGCACGGGCGTCACCAGCATCACGTCCGCGCCGCGGTACAGGCTCACCAGCTGCCGCTCGTTGAGCGAGCGGTAGAGGTAGTGCACGGGCGTGCTGTGCACGGTGCCGTAGAGCCCGTTGATGCGGCCCACGATTTCGTCCACCGTCTCGCGGTACTCGGCATAGGCCTGCACCTGCGTGCGGCTGGGGACGGCCACCTGGATGAAGCGCAGGCGCCCGCGCAGGGACGGGTCGCGCTCCAGCACGCGCTGCACCGCGAGCAGGCGCCGGGGAATGCCCTTGGTGTAGTCCAGCCGGTCGATGCCCACGAGCAGCCGCTCTCCGTGAGAGCGCTCGTGCAGGACCTTCACCTCGTCCAGCACCGCGGGCTCGCCGGCCAGCGCCTCGAAGGCGGCGGAGTCGATGCCCATGGGGAACGCGCCCACGCGCACCTCGCGCCCCTGGAAGAGGACGCGGTCGATGTCCGTGTCCAGCCCCAGGTGCCTGAGCAGCGTGCCGGAGAAGTGCCGCACGTAGCTCACCGCGTGGAAGCCGATGAGGTCCGCCCCCAGCAGGCCCTTGAGCAGCTCGCCGCGCCGGGGCAGCGTGCTGAAGATTTCAGACGACGGGAACGGGATGTGGTGGAAGTAGCCGATGCGCGCGTGGGGCAGGCGCTGGCGCAGCATCCCGGGCACCAGCATGAGCTGGTAGTCGTGCACCCAGATGGTGTCGCCCGGCTGGTAGTGCTTCGCGGCCAGGTCGGCGAAGCGCTCGTTCGCCTTGCGGTACGCGTCCCAGTCCCGGTCCTGCCGGGGGACGCGGTCCAGCATGTAGTGGCACAGCGGCCAGAGCACCCGGTTGGAATAGCCCTCGTAGAAGCGGCTGACCTCGCTGGCGGAGAGGTACAGCGGCACGCAGCGCAGGTCCGCCAGCTGCTGCTCCACCTGCGAGCGCTGGGCATCCGTCAACCGGGAGACATCTCCGGGCCAGCCGATCCACAGACCTCCGGAGCGTTCGTGCGGGCGGCTGAGGCCGGTGGCGAGCCCTCCGGCGCTCCGCACCACGGAGACGGAATCCTTCTCCGTCTTGACGGTGACGGGAAGACGGTTCGAGACAAGCAGGAGTCGAGCCATAGACCCACTAGCTCTATTCACCTGCTCCGGGAATGGCTACCACCTTATGCACCTGGCTGACGTTTGATGACCCCTGGCCCGCCCGCGCCCAGCCGAGGCGGGCCAGCAGCGCGGGCTGCCTGCCGGCCTTCCAGATGAAGGCATCCAGCACGTAGTGCGTGGCCTGCGGCAGCGCAAGCAGCGGCACCACGAGCGCCAGCACATCGGCCTCCAGGGCAGGGCCACTGTCGCCGAACAACACCGGGCGGTCGTGCCACACGAGCACGTCCCAAAGGCCTTCCTCCAGCAGCGCCAGCACGCCGAGGAACAGCAGGAAGCCGGGCAGCCCCGCGCGCAGGAGCACGCCCAGGCCGCCGAAGCCCCCTTCCGCGTGGCGCCCGCGCGCGTAGCGGAACAGCAGCGCGAAGTACGGCACGCCGTGCAGCACCACGTTCATCACCGTGAAGGCGAAGTCGTCCCGCGCGAGCACGATGCCGCCGAACCACGCCACCCACGTGGCCCCCACCAGCAGCACCTTGCCGGCCTGCACGCCCTCGCCCCGCGCGATGCGCAGGGCCTGGAAGCCCGCCCACAGCGTGAGCACCGCCGCGTGCGCGCCCAGCGCCACGGTGCCCGCCCACGCGGGGAGCCCGGCGAGGAAGTCGTTCTCCACGAACCACCAGAAGGCGCGGGGCAGGTTCGCGTGCCACCAGACGACGGGGCCCAGCGTGGCGGCGTAGACGGCCGCCGCGTCCAGGCGCCGCTCGAAGGGGGACGCGCGCGCCTTGCGGTCGTAGAGCGCCACCCAGCCGTACTGCTGGCGGATGAAGTGGAACAGCGCCACGTACGCGAACAGGCTCCAGAACGCGCCGGGCGAGGCCATGTACGCGAAGACCCCCACCGCGTACGCGGCGAGCGGCGCGCCCACGTAGAGGCCCGGGCGGCGCGACACCTCCTCGCCGTCCAGGTACGTGCGGAACAGCGTGGACCAGACGTGCGCCACGTCCACGCCCACCACGAACAAGAGCCACGCCCACGCGGGCGTGTCCCCCACCGCGCCCAGCCACGGCGCGGCCAGCACGAAGGCCACCGACGCGAGCGCGCTGCCGGCGAACACGGTGAGGTCCACGCCACGGCCGAACAGCCAGGCCTGCGCGGGCGAGAGGAGACGGGGCATCAGGGCCGGGAGCCTACCAGCCCTCCCGCGTCCCCGGACGAAGCGCTCCCGGACAGCGCCGCACACGGGGTCCTGCTTGATTTCACCCTGCCCGCCGGAAAGCCGGTCCGCCCGGGGAGCCCGGTGGCTCCCCGCTAGTGCCCGCCGCTGAGCGACGCGCCGGGCTTGTCGTGGACGCCGATGCGGCCGAGGAGCGTGGCGCTTGACTCGTTGAGGCCGACGAGCGTCACCCCCACGCCCCTGTCCCGGAACTTGAGCACCACCCGGTCCACCGCCGCCACCGCCGAGGCATCCCAGATGTGCGACTGCGCGAGGTCGATCTCCACGGCCTGGACCTGCTCCTTGAAGTCGAAGGCACCGACGAAGCCCTCCACGGAGACGAAGAAGACTTCCCCCGTGACGCGGTAGTGCCGCTTCTGGCCGTCAGCGGAGAGCGAACCCTCCACACGGACGAGCTTGGCGACGGTGCGCGCGAACAGCAGCGCGCTCAGCACCACGCCGACCGCGACCCCCTTCGCCAGGTCATGCGTGAGCACGACGGTGGACACCGTCGCCACCATCACGATGGAATCGCTCTTCGGCATGTGGCGCATGGCCCCGAGCGACTTCCAGTCGAAGGTGCCGAGCGAGACCATGATCATCACCGCGACGAGGACGCCCATGGGGATGCGTGCCACCCAGTCCCCCAGCACCAGGATGAGGAAGAGGAGGAACACGCCCGCGGTGAACGAAGAGAGCCGGCCGCGCCCACCGGAGCGCACGTTGATGACGGACTGGCCAATCATCGCGCAGCCCGCCATCGCGCCAAAGAAGCCCGCGACGATGTTCGCGAGCCCCTGGCCAGCGGCCTCGCTGTGCTTGCAGCTGGGCGAGTCCGTCATGTCATCCACCACGGCCGCGGTGAGCAACGACTCGAGCAGCCCCACGAAGGTGAGGGGGAGGGCGTAGGGGAAGATGATGCGCAGGGTTTCGAAGGTGAGGGGCACCTGGGGGACGTGGAAGAAGGGCAGCGCGGTGGGCAGCGCCCCCATGTCTCCCACGGTGCGCACGGAGGCCCCGGTGAGGAGTGAGATGGCGGTGATGACGATGATGGCCACCAGCGGCGACGGCACGGCCTTCGTGAGGCGCGGCAACCCGTAGATGATGGCCAGGCCCCCGGCGACCATCGCGTACATCTGCCAGTTCGCGCCCACGAACTGGGGCAACTGGGCAAGGAAGATGAGGATGGCGAGCGCGTTGACGAAGCCGGTCATCACCGCGCGCGGGACGAACTTCATGTAGCGGCTGAGGCGCAGCAGCCGGAAGATGAGCTGGAGCACGCCGGTGAGGATGGTGGCCGCGAAGAGGTACTCCAGGCCGTGACTCTTGACGAGCGTGATCATCAGCAGCGCCATCGCGCCCGTGGCGGCGGAGATCATCCCGGGGCGGCCCCCGAAGAAGGCCGTCATCACCGCGATGATGAAGGAGGAGTAGAGGCCCACCTTCGGGTCCACGCCCGCGATGATGGAGAAGGCGATGGCCTCGGGGATGAGCGCGAGCGCCACCACGGTCCCGGCCATCAGGTCACCGCGAATGTTGGAGAACCACTCCGCCTTCAAGCGAGGAAGGTCGAAGAAGCGCGAACGGCCGCGGGGGGCCGCCTGGGATGAAACGGTGTTCGTGGTCAAGCTGCTCTCGTGAGGAAACGGTGCCCGCGGCCCATCGGGCTCCGAGCACAGGGAAAATCAGGGCCAGGGCGGGCCGGTCCCGCAGGCGGAAGAACGCCGCCGCGGCGGGTGGGTTCCAGCCTCTCAGCGACGAACGGTCAGGGTGGCGTCAGCGGCCCGGCCCGGCCCCATCCCACGCGCCCGCACGGCTGGCGGTCAGCCTTGCTCGGCTGTTCCAGGACGAACCTGTGCGTTTGAAGGACGGGGCGCATGGAGCAACGGGACAGGCAGCCCCACCTGAAGGGCTGCACGTGGGCTGCAAATCGCACATCGCGCGGCGGTCCGCAACCCATCCGGCCTCCAGCGGTTGCCGGCATTCCCATATGCGGATATCCTCATGTCGCCATGTCGTCCGCTGCCTCCCTGGATGTGAGCCCGCTGACCCGCGTCCTCAAGGCCCTGGGGGACGAGACGCGCCTGCGAATCGTCGCCCTGCTCTCGCACTCGGAGCTGTGCGTCTGCCATCTGGAGAGGGCGCTCTCCATTCC
Organism: Corallococcus sp. 4LFB; assembly: GCF_046520365.1. Taxonomy (NCBI): domain Bacteria; kingdom Pseudomonadati; phylum Myxococcota; class Myxococcia; order Myxococcales; family Myxococcaceae; genus Corallococcus; species Corallococcus sp. 4LFB. The sequence continues at coordinate 5,275 of NZ_JBKGHJ010000175.1, read as the reverse complement.
CCAGTCCAATACCTCCCGGCACCTCTCCGTCCTCAAGGCCGCGGGACTCGTCGAGGCGCGCCGTGAGGGCAGTTGGGTCTACTACCGGCTGGCGCCGCAGACCGACGCGCTGTGCGCCTCCCAGGTGCAGGCCCTGGTCGCCGCCTTCGCCGCGCGCGCGGCGCTGCAACGCGAAGTGGCGCGCGTCCTGAAGTCCTGCGGCCCCGACGCCTGCAAGTAGCGCCGCTCCCCCTTCCCTGATTGCTCCCGCCCATGTCCTCGCCAACCGCCTCCGGCAGCGTCGTCAAGAAGCTCTCCCTCATCGACCGTTTCCTTCCGGTGTGGATCTTCGCCGCCATGGGGCTGGGGATCGCCCTGGGCCGCGCGTTCCCGGACCTGGGGAGCCGCCTGGACACGGTGAAGCTGGACACCGTGTCGCTGCCCATCGCCCTGGGCCTCTTGTGGATGATGTACCCGGTGCTCGCGAAGGTGCGTTACGGCGAGCTGGGCGGCCTGCGCGCGCGGGGGAAGCTCTTCACCACGTCCCTCGTGCTCAACTGGGTGGTGGGCCCCTGCTCATGTTCGCGCTGGCGTGGCTCTTCCTGCCGGACCTGCCGCACTACCGCAATGGCCTGGTGCTCATCGGCCTTGCCCGCTGCATCGCCATGGTCCTCATCTGGAACATGCTGGCGTGCGGCAGCAACGAGGTCGCCGCCGTGCTCGTGGCGCTCAACTCCGTCTTCCAGATCCTCTTCTATTCGGTGCTCGGCTGGCTCTTCCTCACCGTCATCCCGGGCTGGCTGGGAGCGGATGTCGCCGCGTTCGACGTGTCCATGTGGAGCATCGCCAGGAGCGTGCTCATCTTCCTGGGCGTGCCGCTGGTGGCGGGCGCGCTGACGCGCGTGGTCCTGACGCGCCTCAAGGGAGAGGCCTGGTACGAGCAGCGCTTCCTGCCGCGCCTGGGCCCCACCGCGCTGCTGGGCCTGCTCTACACCATCGTGCTCATGTTCGCGATGCAGGGGGAGAAGCTGACGCGCCTGCCGCTGGACGTGTTGCGCATCTCGCTGCCGCTGCTCGTCTACTTCGTCCTCATGTTCGCTGGCGCCTTCCTGCTCTCGCGCAAGCTGGGCTTCAGCTACGAGGAGACCGCGTCGCTCTCCTTCACCGCGGCGGGAAACAACTTCGAGCTGGCCATCGCCGTCGCCGTGGGGGTCTTCGGCATGGCTTCTGGAGAAGCGCTGGCCGGCGTGGTGGGCCCGCTCATCGAGGTGCCCGCCCTCATCGCGCTCGTCTACCTCTCGCTGTGGCTGCGGCGCCGGCTGTTCCCCACGGCGGGGAGCGCGGTCCTCCCTGGCCGCTTCGGTGAGCGCCCGTCCGAGGAGTCTTCCCGATGAAGAAGGTCATCTTCGCCTGTGTGCACAACGCGGGCCGTTCCCAGATGGCGGCTGCGTTCTTCAACGCATTGGCGGACCCGGCACGCGCGCACGCCATCTCCGCCGGTACGCAGCCGGGAGCCCGCGTGCATCCCGAAGTGCAAGCGGTCATGGCGGAGGTGGGCATCGACCTGTCGGAGGCCAGACCCCAGCGCCTCACGGATGAGCTCGCCCGGGACGCCCAGTGGCTCATCACCATGGGATGCGGCGATGCGTGCCCCTTCGTGCCGGGCTTGAAACGGGGAGATTGGCCCCTGGAGGACCCCAAGGGCCGCTCCCTGGAGCGCGTGCGTGAAATCCGGGACGACGTGCGCGCGCGTGTGTGGGACCTGCTGACCCAGGAGGCGTGGCGTCGCTGATCCTCCCACAGGGTTCACGCCCGTGACGTTCCGCCTGATCAGAAAATGCGGCCGGCAGCGGCCCCAGCGGACAGCCGCCGTGGAATCTTCCTGAGACAAAGGGGTGCGTCAAAGACAACAACCTGACACCTGTGACTAACTTGCAAGGATATTCGTATTGAGCGTTATCATGGGTAACGACACACAGACGCAGGGCCCCAGCGAGGAGGCTGTCATGTCTGGAACGGCGATGATGAATGGCCTGGTGCACACCGCGGACCTCGAGTGGAAGCCGCTCGGTCCCGGAACCTCCTACCGCCTGCTGCGCGTGAGCGCGGAGACGGGCGTGTGGAGCGCCATCCTGAAGATGGAGAAGGGCGCCGTCTTCGCGCCGCACAAGCACCTGGCGGCGGCGGAGATCTTCATCCTCTCCGGCTCGACGCAGGACCGCTACGGCACCACCCGCCCGGGCGACTACGAGTTCGAGCCGGTGGGCGCCGAGCACCCCGCCACCACCGCGCTGGAGGAGTCGCTCGTCCACTTCACCGCGCACGGCCCCATCGCGTTCCACGACGACAAGGGCCGCATCGCGATGCTGCTGGACTCGGAGTTCTTCCTGAAGGAGCAGCAGCAGGCGCCGCAGTACAGCATCAAGAAGGCGGCCTGACGGACCGCGTTGCTGTGTTTCGCCCGTCGGGTGTCTGACATTGACACCCGACGTCAGGGCAGGCGGCCAGGCTTCAGGCCGCCTCCAGCAGGCGCAGGAAGGCCCGGGCGGCGTCGGCGTCGCTGATGCCCTGGAGCCCCTCGCTCACCTGCAGCTCCGTGGACACGACGCCGGGCACGCGCGTCTGTCCGAAGCCTCCCGCCACCCAGACGCGGTCCTCGCGGGCGATGCGGTCGCGCTGGCGGTTGTAGGCCTGGGGTGAGCCGCGCAGGAACACGTGGAACATGTTCGTCTGCACCGGCTGCGGCAGCACGGTGACGCGCGAGTCCGCCGCCAGGAGCGCGGTGAGCGCCTTCGCGCGCTTCACGTAGCCGGGGATGGCGGCCAGCGCCGCGTCGAAGCGCATGGCGGCGGAGGCCACCAGCGGGGCCAGGTGGTACAGGTTGCCGCCGTGCCGGTGGCGCCACACGCGCGCCTGCTGGATGAAGTCGCGGCTGCCCACCAGCATGGCGCCGCCGATGCCGCCCACCATCTTGTAGAAGGACACGTAGACGGAGTCGAAGCCCTTGCAGAGGTCCGCGTAGGAGCGGCCGTAGAAGGGCTGGCTCTCCCACAGCCGCGCGCCGTCCATGTGCAGCTTCACCTTCCTGTCGCGGCAGGTGCGCTTGAGCTCCTGGAGCTGCTCCCACGTCTGGAGCTGCCCGCCCAGCCAGCGCACCGGCAGCTCCACGCTGACGCTTCCCAGCACGTCGCGGGAGCTGGCCACGTCCTCCGCCAGCAGCGGCCGCGTCCACGGGCCCAGGTACACGGCGCGCAGCTGGTGCAGCACGGCGTACGCGTCGTCCTCGTGCAGCACGTGGTGGGACGACGGGTGCACGCCCACGGTGCGCACGTTGCTTGCGTCCGCTTGGATGCGCAGCGCGATGAGCTGCGCCATGGTGCCCGTGGGCATGAAGCACGCGTCCTCGAAGCCCAGCAGGTCCGCGAGCTTCTTCTCGAAGGCCTGCACGAAGTCGCCGTTGCCGTAGACGTCGCTGGACAGCTTCTGGCGCTGCATCCACTCGCCGATGCGCGCGTACTCCGCGCCGTCGCCGGACGTGGAGCGCACCGGCAGGGACGCGGTGCAGCCCTGCCGCAGCTGTTCGTACTCCGCCTGCGAGCCCGCCGCCGCCGGGCCTGCCTTGGGGGTCGCGACGCCCGCGTCCGGCGCGGGGACTCCGGCGAGCCCCGGCGACTTCACGGTGCGCAGGGAGGGCGTGCCCCCGTCCGGGGCCGCGTCTCCCCGCTTCGGGAACAGCGTGGAGCCCGCGAGCAGGCTGGTGAGTGCGAGGAACTCCGCCCGGCTGAAGCGACTGTCCTTCATGTGCCCTGCCCTCCCGCGTCCAATGGCTACAACCAGCTGGCGCTCGTGCGCCCCATTCCCGCCAGGGCCCGCTCCGCGGCCTGCACGCCGAACCAGTTGGCCTCCTCGAAGAGGGCCATGCCGCCCAGGTCCGTGTGCGCGAAGTGCAGGTGCCGCCCCAGGCTCTGTTGCGCGGCGCGGCGCGCGTCTCCCCAGAGGAAGCCCGGCTGGGGCCGCACCATGGCGTGGCCCCAGCGCTGCACCTCCAGCCGCTGCGCGAGCGCGCCCACCCCGGGGTGCGCCGGCAGCAGGTCCGCCATCACCAGCGCCTCCCAGTCCGCATACGTCGCGGAGAGGGCCTGATTGCGCTCCGCCTTCACGTCCGCGCCGGCCATGGGCAGGTACCAGGTGAGCACCGTGGGCCCGCGCGCGTCCTGGCGCAGCGACTGGTGCGTGGCCACCACGTAGCCCAGGCTCCGGCTCTCGTAGAAGACGTTGTCCCAGGCCAGCGGGAAGCCCCGCGACGCCGGTGGCGCGGACACCGTCAGGTTCGCCACCACCCACGGGCTGTAGGCGAAGGCGTCCAGCCACGCGGGCCGCGCCTCGCGCCACGGCGCCACCACGTGGGCGGCGACGAAGCGCGGGCACGCCAGCACCACCTGCCGTGCCTGGAAGGCCCGGGGCGCCCCGGTGCGCGCGTCCAGCGCGTGCACGCGGCAGCCGTCTCGCCGGCTCCACCGTGTGCACCAGCACCTGCGTCTCCAGCTGGCGCGGGCCCAGCGACGACGCCAGCTGCTTCACCAGCCGGCCGTTGCCCTCCGGCCAGGACAGGAAGCCGTCGCTGCGCTCGCCCTTCCCGTTCTGCCGCGCGGCGAAGTACCAGATGCCCGCCCAGGCGGAGACGTGCTCGGAGGTGGCGCCGTAGTCGTCGCGGCACGCGTAGTCCACGAACCACTTGAGCCGGGGCGAGCGGAAGCCCTCCGCCTCCATCCATCGCGCCATGCTCAGCGCATCCAACGCGGTCCACTCCGCGTCGTCGCTGGAGAGCGCCCCCGGCACCGCGAACGCCTTGCGCCCCTTCGCGTCGCGCGCGGCGGCGAAGCCGTTCATCCGCGCGTCGAAGCGCTCCAGCTCCGCCAGGTCCTCGGCGCTCGCGCCCGCGCGCAGGTACAGCCCCTCGTACCAGTGGCCCTTGTAGAAGACGCGCTCCTCGGGCTCCTGGATGAGCAGCTCCTCCGCGAACGACGGGTGCCCTTCCGCGTCCACGCCGGTGACGGCGTCCATCTCCCGCAGCAGGCGCATCACCGGCCCGCGGTCCTCCAGGGGCGACGGCAGGTAGTGCGCGCCCCACGGGAAGGCGGACACGCCGTTGCGGCCGGAGCGCGACGTGCCCCCGGCCTCCGCCTCCAGCTCCACCACGCGCACGTCCTTCACGCCCGCGGCGCAGAGGCGCCACGCGGCGGACAGCCCGGCCGCGCCCGCGCCGACAATCAGCACGTCCACCGGCTCGAAGGAC
>NZ_JBKGHJ010000174.1:0-15565 GCF_046520365.1 Corallococcus sp. 4LFB | reverse complement strand
CGCCCGGCAGCCACACGCGCCGCACCTCGGCCGCGATGTTCTCCGGCGTCATGTCCCCCTGGAGCAGCTCCGGCACCACGCGCCGGCCGGCCAGCAGGTTGATGAGCGACACGAAGGCCACCTTCAGCATCAGCCGGCCCACCAGGTACGTCACCAGCGACACGCGGTACACGACGACGAGCGGCCGCTCCATCAGCCCCGCCTCCAGCACCGCCGTGCCGGAGGCCACCACCGCCGCGTCGCTCGCGCCCACCACCTCCGGGGCCCTTCCGTCCACCAGCACCGGCGTCACGCCGCTGCCCTCGAAGCGGGAGAGGATCTCCTCCTTCGCGACGGTGGGCGCCACCGGCACCACGACCTGGAGCCCCGGCCGCTCGGAGGCCAGCTGCTTCGCGGCCCCCACGAGCGCGGGCAGGATGCGGCGGATTTCACTCATCCGGCTGCCCGGCAGCAGCGCGAGCGTGGGGGCGTCCTGCGACAGGCCCAGGCGCTGACGGAACTCGCGGGCGCTGGCGGACCTGGGCATCTGCTCCAGCACGGGGCTGCCCACGTAGCGTGCGGGCACCCCGGCCTCCCGGTAGAAGTCCTCCTCGAAGGGCAGGATGCAGAGCATCCGGTCCACCAGCCGCTGGATGGTGCGCACGCGGCCCCGGCGCCAGGCCCAGATCATCGGGGACACGTAGTAGGCCACGGGGATGCCCAGGGCCTTGAGCTTCTTGGCCAGCCGCAGGTTGAAGTCCGGGATGTCCACCAGGATGGCGCAGTCGGGGCGGCGCTCCTCGGCGGCCCGGGCCAGGTCCTTCATGATCCGCAGGATGCGCGGGATGCGGGGGAGCACCTCCGTGATGCCCATGACGGACACCTCGCGGGCGTCGTGGATGAGCTCCACCCCCCGGGCGGCCAGCCGGGCGCCTCCCATGCCGAAGAAGGTGAGGTCGGGCCGGAGGGCCTGGAGGGCGGCGACGAGCTCCGCGGCGTGGGTGTCACCGGAGGCCTCGCCGGCCACGACGAGGATGCGGGGAGAAGGTGTCATGGGGGGCAGGACCCTCATCGTAGCTGATGCGCGGAGGGAGGGAGGCTGTAGACTGCGGCCCCCTTGAAGACGCTTTTGCTCGCTGAGAGCCACCCCCCGACCCTCGAGCACCTGACGGGCCTGCTCTCGCAGGCCGGGTACACCGTTCGGGCGGTGAATGACGCCGTGATGGCGTTGGAGCACTTCTCGGCGGACAACCCGGACGTGGTGGTGCTGGGCGTGGACCTGCCGCGCGTGGAGGGGCAGCACGTCGTGCACCTCATCCGCGGGCACAGCCAGGGCGGGCGGGTGCCCATCGTGGCCATCGACAAGGGGCACCTGGGCCGCGCCAAGGGCGTGGGCTCGGTGCTGGACCTCAAGGTCAACGCGTACATCCCGGATCCGCTCAAGCCCGGTGAGCTGGTGCCCCGCCTGGAGGCGCTGGTGAAGGCCGCGCAGGCCGTCACGCCCACGGGCCTGTCCGCCACGCTGTCGCGGCCCGCGGTGGCGGCGGGGGACCTGAAGGCCTTCCCGCTGCCGGCGCTCCTGCACTCGCTCTACCGGCTGCGCCGGGACGGCGTGCTGGTGGTGGCCCTCAAGGGCCTGTCGCGCCGCGTGTACTTCCTGCGCGGCGGGCCGGTGAACTTCGACTCCTCCGCGAAGGAGGACGCGCTGCCGCGCTTCCTGCGCGAGCGGCAGGTCCTCACGGAGGCGCAGGAGCAGCCGGTGGTGGACGCGCTCGCCTCCGGGCTGCGCATCGGCGCGGCGCTGGCGGACGCGGGCGTGGAGGCGGTGGGCGAGGACCTCCTGTCGCTCTTGCGCGACTTCACGAGGGACCGGCTCGGGCGCGTGCTGGCCATGCGCGAGGGCCGCTACGCGTTCTACGCGGGCGACGAGTTCTCCTCCGAAGTGGCCTCCGTGGATCAGCCCGCCCTGGCGCCGCTGCTGGAGGCCGCGCGCCGGCGGATGCCCCTGCGGGGGGTGGCGGCGGGCCTCAAGGCGCACCTGAACGAGTACCCGGTGCGCTCGGCGGACTTCGGCCGCGACCTCCAGGCGATGGCGCTGGACACGGAGGACCTGAAGCTGGCGATGCAGGTGAACGGCCGCATCGTGCTCAAGGACCTCCTGGCCCACGGGCGCGCGGAGCTGCGCGCGGCGTACACGCTGCTGTGGTTCCTCAAGCTGACGGGCGGGGTGACGTTCTCCGCGACGCCGGTGGCGACGGGGACGGACGTGCTGAGCGCGGCGGCGGCGCCGGACGTCATCGCGCCGCGCAAGCGCAAGAGCCTGCCTCCGGAGACGGCGGCGTCGGTGCGCGAGGAAGCGGTGCGCATCATCACGCGCAGCTACTTCGGCGGGCTGGGGCTGGACCTCGCGGCGGACAAGGAGGCGGTGGAGCGCGCGTACCACGAGACGGCGATGCGCTTTCACCCGGACACCTACGCGGAGTTCGACATCTCCGACCTGCGAGACCTCCTGGAGCAGGTGCAGGAGAAGCTGTCCGCGGCGTACCGCGTGCTGAGCGTGGACGAGAAGCGCCGCGCCTACCTCCAGTACTTCCTCAGCCGGCAGGAGGTGGTGGGCCGGGCGACCGCCATCAACGTGGACGCGGAGCTCGCGCTGCGCCGGGGCGAGTCCGCGATGAAGCGGGGCGACTACAAGGCGGCCATCCAGGGCTTCGAGGAGGCGGTGTCGCTCAACGGCGGCGAGCCCGAGTACTACTCGTACCTCGCCTGGGCGAAGTACCGGGGCTCGCCCGGGCCGCTGATGCAGCGGGCGCTCGCGGCGCGCAAGGTGCTCAAGCAGGCGCTGACGTTGGATCCGTACCTGGAGCGGGCGCAGATCATCGCGGCCATCATCGAGATTGACCTGGACGACGTGCCGCTCGCGCGAAAGAAGCTGATGAAGGTGCTGGAGCTGAACCCGTATTCGGTGCTCGCGAGGGCGGCGTTGCAGAAGGTGGTGAAGTAGCCATGCATCACGCGCTCTGGCGGCTCTTGCGCTACGCGAAGCCGCACGCGGGAATCCTCGTCCTGGCCTTCGCGTGCATGGCGGTGTTGGGGCTCGCCACGGGTGCGTACGCGTACCTCCTGGGTCCGGCGCTGCGCTTCCTGTTGTCGGGAGGCGAGGAGGGCTTCGCGAGCGCGCACCGGGTGCCGTGGCTCGCGGACCTGCCGCGCGAGGCGGCGCTCTGGGGCTTCCCGGTGCTGGTGCTGGGCGTGGGCGCGGTGAAGGGTGTGGGGTACCTGGGCCAGTTCTACTTCATGGGGCTGTTCGCGCAGCGCGTGGTGAAGGACCTGCGGCGCGACCTGTTCCTGCGGCTGACGGCGCTGTCGCCGTCGCAGCTGTCGAAGGAGCGCACGGGCGACCTGCTCAGCCGCTTCTCCTCGGACGTGATGGCCGTGGAGCTGGCCGCCATGTACACGGTGGGCTCGTACCTGCGAGACACCATCCAGGTGCTGGTCCTCGCGGGCGTGGCGCTGGCGATGAGTCCGATGCTGGGCGGCTTGATGCTGGCGGTCATTCCGCTGGCGGCGCTGCCGGCATCGAAGCTCACGCGCAAGGTGCTGAAGGGAACGCGGGAAGGGCAGGCCCACCTGGGGCAGCTCGCGGGCCAGCTGCACGAAGGGCTGGGAGGGCTGCGCACCATCCAGGCCTTCAACGGGCAGCAGGCGGAGCTGGCGCGCTTCGAGTCCTACGCGAAGGCGCACGAGGAGGCGGTGGTGGGCGCGGCCTGGGCGCGCGGAGGCGTGCCGGGGCTGATGGAGGTGCTCGCGGCGGCGGCGCTCGCGGGGGCGCTGGGGTACGCGGCGGCGACGAAAGCCATGGAGCCAGAGGCGCTCCTGTCGCTGCTCACGGCGGTCATCCTCGTGTACCAGCCGGTGAAGGACCTGGGCCGGGTGACGCAGTTCGCGGTGCAGGCGGGCGCGGCGGGTGAGCGCCTCTTCGCGTTGCTCGACCTGAAGCACCCGGTGGAGGACGCGTCCCATGCGGTGCCCGCGCCCGCGCTGCGCGGGTCGCTGCGCATGGAGGACGTGCGCTTTTTCTACGGCGAGCGCCGCGCATTGGACGGCCTGACCCTGGACCTGAAGGTGGGGCAGGTGACGGCGCTGGTGGGAGGCAGTGGCGGCGGCAAGAGCACGGTGACGTCGCTGCTGCTGCGCTTCGAGCGTCCGCAGCAGGGACGCATCCTCCTGGATGGAGTGGACGCGGACACGTACACGGCGGCGAGCGTCCGCAGCCAGTTCGCGCTGGTGACGCAGGAGCCGCTGCTCTTCCACGGGACCGTGCTGGAGAACCTTCGGCACGCCAGGCCCGAAGCGACGCGCGAGGAAGTGGAGGCCGCGGCGAAGGTGGCGAACGCGGACGCCTTCATCCAGGGCCTGCCGCAGGGCTACGACACGCGGATTGGCGAGCGGGGCATCATCCTGAGTGGAGGCCAGCGTCAGCGCCTGTGCATCGCGAGGGCCGTGTTGTCGAAGGCGCCCGTGCTGGTGCTGGACGAAGCGACGAGCAGCCTGGATCCGGAGAACGAGCGCGAAGTGCAGGCCGCGCTGGCGAAGGTGCTCCCCGGCCGGACGGCGCTGGTCATCGCCCACCGGCTGTCGACGGTGACGAGCGCGGACGTCATCCACGTGGTGGAGGCAGGCCGCATCGTGGAGAGCGGAAGCCACGCGGAGCTGCTCCTGAAGGACGGCCGCTACGCCGCCATGTGGCGCCTGCAGACGTCGGGGCCCATCGAGCGGGGAGCGGCGTGAGCAAGGCCGGCACGGCCAGGAAGCCGCTCTCCCTGGCGATCCGCGCCGTGTTCGGTGTGTTGTTCCTTCTCATGGGGGTCGCGGGCTTCTTCGCCTTCGCGGCCGGCTTCGCGGACTACCCCGTGGTCGCGCCCGCGCCGAACGCGAAGCCGTGGATCCGCGGCGCGTACCACGTACACACCACGCGCTCGGACGGGAAGGGGACGCCCGCGGAGGTCGCCAGGGCGGCGAAGGCAGCCGGCCTGGACTTCGTGGTGCTCACGGACCACAACGACTTCAAGCCACCCGCCGCGACCTGGGTGGACGGCGTGTTGCTCATCCCCGGAGTGGAGATCTCCACCAGCGCGGGTCATCTGGCTGCGTTCGGGATGCAGCGCCCCATCGAAGGGGTGAAGCCCTGGGGTCCACCGGAGCAGGCCGTGGCCGCGGTCGAAGCCGCTGGGGGCACGGCGGTCCTCGCGCATCCGGTCCAGACGAAGAACCCCTGGAAGGACGAAGCGACGGCGCACCAGGTCCCGGGCTTCGAGCTGTACTCAGCGGACACCTTCTTCCGGCAGGCACTGCGAAGCCCCGTGAGCCGGCTCCTGCCCGCGCTGGGGGCTTCCCTGGTGAACCCGGTGCACGGCGTGATGCTGCTCGCGGTCCCGGAACCACGCCCGACGGAGCGCTTCCTGGAGCTGGCGCGAGAGCGAAAGCGAATCGCCCTGTGTGGCAACGACGCGCACGGCCTGCCCGCGTACGAGGACATCTTCAACGCGCTCGGTATGGAGCTCCCGCCGGACGTGTTGCCGGCTCCCCTGTCCCAGGATGCGCGCGAAGCCGAAGCCCAGGTCACGCAGGCCCTGGCGAGCGGCCAGGCCCTCTGTGTCTTCCCAGCGCTCGGAGCTCCTGAAGGCTTCGCCCTGGAAGGCTTCGACGCGAACACGCGGGAAGCTCCCGTGGGCACGGTGCTGACGGTCCGCCTCCCGGAACACACCCCGGGGACCGTCGAGGTCCGGGTGTGGGGCGACGGACGCCTGCAACCCGACGGACAGCACGTTGAGCTGACGGGGCCCGGAGTCGTCCAGGTAGAGGTCTGGGCCCACGCGCCGGGGCGTTTCTTCGGCCACGAGTGGCGGCCCTGGCTGGTCCCCAGCCCGGTGCGAGTGGTGCCGAGACCGCCGGGCATCTGATAGAGCGCGGGACGTCGCCCATGCGCCTGCTCTACGTCGTCGCCACCTACGTCCTCTTCGCGCTGCTGTTCCCGGTGCTCTGCGTGCACCGGAAGACGCGCCACGGGCTGAAGCAGCGGCTGGGCTTCTACGGACCGGGAGACCTCCCGAAGGGAGAAGGCCCGCTGCTGTGGTTGCACGGAGCCAGCGCCGGAGACCTGCTGGCGCTCGCGCCCATGTTCGGCCCCCTGCGCCAGCGCTTCCCCGGCTGCCGCATCGTGCTTTCGACGATGACGGACAGCGGCCACGCGATGGCAAGGGACCGTCTGGCGAAGCAGATCGACGGAGTCGTCTACGCGCCCTACGACCTCTGGGGCGCGACGCGAAGGGCGGTGCGGGCCCTCCAGCCGGACCTCCTGGTCCTCGAGTACACGGAGGTCTGGCCCAACCTCATCCGCGCCGCGAAGCAGTCCGGAGCGAGCGTGGTGATGACCAACGGGCGCTTCTCCCCGGCGAACGAGGGGAAGTACCGGACGCTCTTCGGCCTCATCGAAAACCCGCTGAAGGACATGGACCTGCTGCTGATGCGGCAGGACGAGGAATCCGAAAGGGCGCGAGCCCTCGGAGCTCCCACCGAGCGCGTCCTCACCACCGGAAACACCAAGTTCGACGCCCTGGCCGCGGGGCCCGCTCCCGAGGACGAAGCCCTGCGAACCGCGCTCGGCCTGTCCCCAACGGATCCGGTCTGGCTCGCGGGAAGCACGCACGAGGGCGAGGAAGAAATCCTGTTGCAGGTGTATCAGCGTCTACGGGATCGCTGGCCCAAGCTGAGCCTGGTCATCGCGCCGCGCTATCTGAACCGGGCTGAACGGATCCAGACTCTGGCGAAGGAGCGGAACCTGACCGTGGGTCTGCGCTCGCAGGGCAATCCGGAGCGCGCGCCGGTGGTGGTGATGGACTCGATGGGCGAGCTGTCACGGGCCTATCGTCTGGCGACGGTGGTGTTCGTGGGAGGCTCGTTCACGAAGCGGGGCGGCCAGAACATCCTGGAGCCGCGGGGCAGGGCAGGCCGGTGTTGTTCGGCCCGCACATGGACAACTTCCGCGACAGCGTCGCGGTGCTGCAAGGCAACGGAGGCATCCAGGTGGCGGATGGAGAAGCCCTGTACGCCGCGCTGGAGGAACTCCTCGCGAACCCCGAGCACCGGCAGCGCCTGGGCGCCCAGGCGGAAGCCACGGTGCGCCGCATCTCCGGAGCCAGTGAGCGCAACGCGGAGGCCATGGCCGCCCTGCCGCGCCGGCGGACAAGGACCGCACTCCCATGACGCTCATCGTCCATCCGCACTTCCACAAGCGCTACACGGGGGTGACGCGGCACGTGGAGTCCGTGGTGCCCGCGCTGGCCCGGGGCGACGAGACGCGGGTCATCGGCTCCGGACTGACGGAAGCCCTGCCGCGCATCACCTGGGGAGAGCTGATCCGCCGCTCCCACCGGGAGCCCATCGTCTGGCACGCGCACCGGAACAACGAGCTGCTGGCGGGGATGTTCCTGAAGTCCCTGGGAGGGAAGGTCCAACTCGTCTTCACGCGGCACACGTCGGTGGCCCCCACGCGCTTCACCCGCTGGCTCGCCAGGGGCGCGGACGCGCTGGTGTCGCTCACGCAGCAGATCTCGGACGTCATCGCGCTCCCGTCCACGGTGATCTCGCACGGCATCGACCTCACGCGCTTCCGTCCGCCCGAGGACCGTGACGCGGCCTGGGCCCGGCTGAAGCAGGGCGGCCGGTACGGCATCGGCGTCATCGGGCGCATCCGCAAGGAGAAGGGGCATGGCGACTTCATCGAAGCGCTGAGGCCCTTGTTGCCACAAAGGCCGGACTGGCAGGCGGTGCTGGTGGGGCTCGCGAAGGGGCCGGACCTGGCGTGGGTGAACGGCCTGCGTGAGGGCATCGAGGACCGCGTGCTGCTCGCGGGAGAGCAGTCCACCATCGAGCCCTGGTACCAGGGCCTGAGCATCCTGGTGCATCCCTCCTACGCGGAGGGCTACTCGCTGGTGCACGTGGAGGCCATGGCGTCCGGCTGCTGCGTGGTGGCCTCGAAGCTGCCGTACCTGGACACCCTCATCGAGCACGGCCGCACGGGCTTCTTCTTCGAACCCGGCGACGTGAAGGGCCTGCGCGACCTGTTGGACGAACTGACCCGTGAACCGGAGCGGGCCCGTCAGGTCGGCCGCAACGCCGAGGAAGAAGCGCGTCGCCGCTGCGGCGTCGAGCACGAAGCCCGAGCGCTCAGTGACCTCTACCATTCGCTGGTGAAGCGCTGATGCGCATCCTGCACCTGCTCGCGAGCCCCTTCTGGAGCGGCCCGGCGGAGAACGTCGCGCTGCTGGCCCAGGCACAGCGCGCCATGGGCCACGAGGTCACGGTAGCAGTGGACCGCAAGCGCCGTGACATCGCCGCCGAGGAGCCCGCCGTCCCCCGCTTCCAGCAACTGGGCCTCCTGGACGAAGGGGGCCTGACGTTGTCCGTGAAGTCCCCGCCATGGGAACTCTGGAGTGACCTGCGAGCCCTCCGCCGCAGGACGGTGGACGTGGTCCACGCGCACTTCACCCATGATCATCTCGTGGCCCGCTGGGGAACGCCGAAGGGAGCGGTGCGGATCCGCTCCATTCACGCGCCACGCTCGCTGCGCTCCTCCCTTCCCGAAGCCGCCGCCTACACGGTGCCCGCGGGCCACCTGGTGTCGAAGCTCGAAGGCAGGCATCGCCCCGTCCAGGTCCTGCCCGCGCTGGTGGATCCGATGTTCGAGCCCCCAGCGGACCGGAAGGCCCTGCGCCAGACCCTGGGCCTCGAGGACACGCACCTCGTGGGGATGATCTCCACGTTCCAGCAGAGCCGCCGTCACGCGCTCGGCGTCGAAGCCTTCGCCGCGTTGCACCGGCAACGCCCCGAAGCCCGTCTCGTACTGGTAGGCGATGGAGCCCTGCTCGAAGCAACCCGGACGCAGGTGAAGGAGCGGGGCCTCACGGAGCAGGTGACGTTCGCGGGCTACCAGCAGGGCGCGGACTTCGCGAAGTGGCTGCAGGCTTTGGACGAGGTCTGGATCCTCGGCCTGGGAAACGACTGGAGCGCGAGGGCCGCGGCCCAGGCCAGGGCCTGTGGTGTCCGGGTGGTCGCGGTGAACGAAGGCGCGCTCCCGGAGCTGGCGGACGCGCGGGTGGAAGCGCCCACGGTGGAGGCCGTCGTCACCGCCGCCCTGTCCGGAGCCACGGCCGGGACCCGGCACCCGACGAACGAGCACATCGCCAGGGACATCCTGGCCCTCTATCAGCAGGCCACGGAGCCCCGGCGATGAGCGGCTCGCCCACGGCCCTGGAGCGGATCTTCTATCCGCCGACACCGGAGCCCTGGACCCGTCGCGCCCTCCTGTCGCCGCTCGCGCTGTTGTCCTGGACCTACAGCGGAGCGGTCCGCCTCCGGGGCGCCCTCTACGACTCGGGCCTGCTGCGAGCCGAGCACGTCGAAGGCCTGCGGGTCCTCTCCATCGGAAACCTCAACGTCGGAGGCACGGGCAAGACGCCAGCGGTCCTCCATCTCGCGGAGTTGCTGATCCGCGAAGGGCGCAAGGTCGGCATCCTCACGAGAGGCTACGGGCGCGAATCCCAGGAGCCGCTGACCTTCACGGGCAAGGAGCCGCTGCCCGCCGTGACGGACGCCGGAGACGAACCCCTGCTGCTCGCCCGCAGGTGTCCAGGAGCCAGGCTCTTCGTCGGAGCGAATCGAGTCGAGGCGGCACTCCGGGCCAGGGACGACTTCGGCCTGGACACGGTCCTGCTGGACGACGGCTTCCAGCACCGCCGCCTGCACCGCGACGAAGACCTGGTGGTCGTGGACGAAGCCGTGGGCCTGGGCAACGGCCAACTGCTCCCAAGAGGCCCATTGCGAGAGCCCCCATCGGCCCTGCGCCGCGCCACGCTCCTCTGGCTGAGAGCCGCCCCGGGGGACGCCGCCCCCAATCCCTGGCTCGAAGCCGTGACCGCGCCCAGGGTCCGGACGCGCTACGGGCCCACGGGCTGGTGGGACCCTTCCGGCACCGAGCACGCGACGAACGCGCTCGAAGGAAAGCCGGTCCTGGCCCTGGCGGGGCTGGCCCGGCCCGGAGGCTTCCTGAAGACTGTCACCATGCTTGGCGCGGAGGTCCGGGACGCGGCCCTCTTCCCGGATCACCATCGCTTCTCCGCGGAGGAGCTGCGCCAGGTCGAAGCCCGGGCCCGCCAGCAGGGCGCGCGCATCGTGACGACGGAGAAGGACGCGGTGCGGCTGCCGGCCGGCTTCGAGGCCTGGGTGGTGCGCCTGGGAGTGGAGGTCCTGGAGGGCGAAGCGCATCTGAGGCGGGCGCTCGGGCTTCCGGGTGAGACGCGCGACTTGTGAGGTCCGGAACGCTGTGGGACAAAGCGCGCCCATGCCTGCGGTCCCGTCTTCACGTCCGGCAGCACCGTCCTCGCGCCTGCCACTCGCCTTCGCGCGCCGTCGGGTGTTGCTGGTGGGGGACCTGGTCGCCGACCACTACCTCTACGGACAGACGGACCGGGTGAGCCGCGAGGCCCCGGTGCTCATCGTCCGGTACGAGTCGTCGGAGGTGAAGCTCGGCGGCGGAGCGAACGTGGCGGCCAACATCCGCGCGCTGTCGGGGCAGGTGACGGCCGTGGGCGCGCTGGGCGTGGACGCGATGGGCAGCTCGCTGCGCAAGCTCTTCGACGCGGCGGACATCCGGCTGCATGCGGTCAGCAGCCGGAGCCTCGAGACGGAGACGAAGACGCGCATCCTCGCGGGCGGCATCAGCACCACGAGGCAGCAGATGCTCCGCGTGGATCGCGGCCAGCGAGGCCCCCTCCCGCCCCGGATGCGCAAGGCCATCGCCAGGCAAGTGGAGGCGGCGGCGAAGGACGCGGACGCGGTGGTGGTCTCGGACTACGGCGCGGGCGTCGTCAACGACGAGGTCCGGGAGGCCCTGAGAAAGCTCGCCGCGGACGGCCTCCCGGTCTGCGTGGACAGCCGCTACGCGCTCGCGGCCTTCGCGGGCCTCACGGTGTGCAAGCCCAACGAGCCGGAGCTGGAAGCGCTCACGGGCCGTCCGGTGCGCACGAAGGAAGACCTCCTGGAGGCCGGTCACGAAGCGGTCCGCAAGCTGGGCTGTCAGGCGCTGCTGGTGACGCGAGGCCGGCACGGCATGGCCCTCTTCGACGCGAAGGGCGGCGTGGACCTGATCCCCGTGCACGGCGCGAAGTCAGCGGTGGACGTGACGGGAGCCGGCGACACGGTCATCGCGAGCTTCGCGCTCGCACTCGCGGCCGGAGCGTCCTTCGGTGAAGCCGCGAGGCTGGCGAACGTGGCGGGCTCCCTGGTGGTGCAGAAGCCGGGCACGGCGACGGTCTCCCGCGAAGAACTCCTCGAAGCGCTGCGGAGCCGACGATGAACACCCTGGACAAGCTTCGTCCCCTCGCCGCCATCGCGGAGGAGCGGGAGCGCTGGCGCGAGCAGGGCCGCACAGTGGCCCTGGCCAACGGGGTCTTCGACCTGCTGCACGTCGGGCACGTCCGGTACCTGGAGGGCGCGAAGGCGCTGGCGGACGTGCTGGTGGTGGCGGTGAACTCGGACGCCTCCACCCGGGCCTACAAGGGGCCCGGCCGTCCGCACATTCCGGAAGGGGAGCGCGCGGAGCTGGTCGCGGCGCTGGCCTGCACGGACCGCGTCGTCGTCTTCGACGAGCCGAACGTGCGGGCCCTCATCCGGGCCCTGAAGCCCGACGTGCACGTGAAGGGGACGGACTACACGCCGGACTCCATCCCGGAAGGTGACGAGGTCCGGGCCTACGGAGGCAGGACCGCGGTGGCGGGAGACCCGAAGGACCACAGCACCACGGAGCTGGCGCGCCGGCTCGGGCGCGAGGGCGCGAAGTAGCCCATGGTCCTGGACCCGGTGCTGCGGTCCATCCTGGGCTGTCCCCACTGCAAGGGCCCGCTCGAGGAGCACGAAGGACCCCCGCCCGAAGTCCGTTGTCCCAGGTGCCTGCGAGCCTGGCCCGTGGAAGACGGCGTCCCTCGGATGGTGCCCGAACAGGAGCGACCGCTCACCCCGTGAGCGAGGCCCGCTCCGAGACGAACGACCGGACCTCCTCGGCCACGCGCTGCTCCAGCCCCACCCCGGAAGCCCCATCCACGATGGGCGTCAGGTCCACCATCCGGTGGGGCGCCACCGCATGGCCCCAGCGCTCCATGTCGATGCGCAGGAAGAACGCCAGCGTGGGCGCGCCCACGGCGACCGACAGGTGCATGGGCCCGGTGTTGTTGCAGATGGTGAGGCCCGCGCTCCGCATGAGGGCCGCCAGTTCATCGATGCTCGTCGAGGGAGCCAGCTCCGCCCCCGGAGCGCCGCCAATCACGGCCCGAGCGAGGGCCTCCTCTCCCGGGCCCCAGGTCACGACAGGCGAATAGCCCAGCGAGCTCAGCTCCCGGGCTGCGGCCGCGAAGGCCTCGGCCGGGATGCGGCGCTCGCCCAGTCGGCCTCCTGGATTGATGACCGCCCGCCGAGGACCCTGCCCGGAGAACCCCACGAGGTATTCGCGGAACGCCTCGCTCAGCACCGGCTCCCGGAACGAGAGCCCCTGCGCGACAGCCCCCTGGGTCAGGGGCGTCAGCAGGTGTGTCCGCTGAACGGCCTCGTGCCGCGTATCGGAACGGGCAGGCACGGACACCGACTGCAGCAGGGACACCGGCCAGATGCCCGGTCCAATGACGACCGCCTTCGGCCCCGCCATCCGGGCAACGAGCGCGCTCGTCACGGAGGGAGCGCTCCAGTTGGCACAATCCACCACGGTGTCGTAGCCCGCGCGACGGAGCGCGCGGATGCCGGGCGCCAGGGGGCCCAGCCACAGCATGCGCCGGTCGAACGCCAGGACCGCATCCGCGTCAGGGTGGCCCTGGAGGACGCGGGCCACCTTGGCGTGCACCAGCACGTGCACCTCCGGAGGCGGATGGACATGTGCCTTGAGGGTCCGCAGCAGGGGAGTCGTGAGAAGGGCCTCGCCCACGCGGTTGTCGGGCCGGACGAGCAGGACCTTTCGCGGGGAGGGGAGGGGCGTTCCGGGAGCGCGACGACGTCCGGGGCGCCAGAACAGGAGGGAAGCCAGGAGCGTCAGTGCCAGCTTCGCCCACGTTTCAAGCCACTTGTGCCACGCCATCGCGGCGGACCCTACCAGAATTGGAATGGACACAAGACGCTGGCTTGACCTCGGGGCGGAAAGCCCCTAGCACCCGGCCCGATGCTCAAAAGCATGACCGGATTTGGTTCGGGCCGCGCCCGCGTGGGGGACGAAGAGGTCTCCGTGGAAGCACGCTCGCTCAACCACAAGTTCTGTGAAGTGAAGGTCCGGCTGCCGCGCGAGCTGTCCGCGCTCGAGCCCGCACTCGTGAAGCAGGTGAAGGACCGGCTCGCGCGAGGCTCGGTGGAAATCCTCGTGCGCCGGCAGGCCGCCACCGTCTCGGGCAACGTCCCCACGGTGGATGTCGCCCTGGCCCGCGAGTACGCGCGCGCGTACCGGGATGTCGCCGAGGCCCTGGGCCAATCAGTGGAAGTCGCCTGGTCGCAGGTGGCCAACCAGCCGGGCGTCATCCGTCTGGAGGAGAAGGGCGTGGACGTGGAGTCCGCCACCCAGGCCACGCAGACCGCGCTCCAGCAGGCGCTCGGGGCCCTGGAGACGATGCGGACCACCGAGGGTGAGTCCATCCACGCGGACCTGGACGCCCGGATGAAGCTCATCGAGGGCTGGAGCCAGGAGGTCGCCCACCTCGCACCGCGAGCGGTCAGCGACTACCAGCAGCGGCTCACCGAGCGTGTGGCGGAGCTCGCGCGTGGCGTCGCGGTGGACCCGCAGCGGCTGGCGCAAGAAGTGGCCCTGTTCGCCGAGCGCACGGACATCGCGGAAGAGGTGACCCGGCTCGCGACGCACCTCGAGCAGTTCCGGCTCCTGATGGCGAGCCCCGAGCCGGTGGGCCGGCGCATGGATTTCCTCGTGCAGGAGATGCACCGCGAGGTGAACACGACGGGCTCCAAGAGCCAGCACGCGGAGATCTCCGCGCGCGTGGTCTCGATGAAGGCCGAAGTCGAGCGCATCCGCGAACAGGTGCAGAACGTCGAATGAACGAACCCTCTGGACTCCAGCCTGGTGTGCTCCTCGTCCTCTCCGCGCCTTCCGGGGCCGGAAAGACCACCCTCGCGCACCGTCTGCTGAAGGAGATGCCGGACGGCATCTTCTCCACCAGCGTCACCACCCGGCGCCCCCGGGGCAAGGAGCAGGAGGGCGTGGACTACCACTTCGTGGGGGTCGCCGCCTTCCAGGAGAAGATCGAACAGGGCGAGTTCGTGGAGTGGGCCGAGGTGCACGGCCACTTCTACGGCAGCCCGCAGTCCGTGGTGGATGAGGCCCGCAAGCGCCACGGCACCGCCATCTTCGACATCGACGTCCAGGGCGGGCAGGCCATCAAGCGCAAGCACCCCGACGCGGTCCTCATCTTCGTGCTCCCTCCCTCCATGGAGGAACTGGAGCGCCGCCTTCGGGACCGCCAGACGGACTCGGATGAGACCATCCGTCGCCGGATGCTGGCTGCCCGCTCGGAGATCGAGCGGGGGATCGCGTCCTACGACTACATCGTGGTGAACGACGACTTCGAGCGCGCCTACCAGGAACTGCGCTCCGTGGTGGTCGCGGAGAAGTGCCGGCGGGGCAGGGTGGACCTCTCCAAGCTCAGGTTCGGAAGCTGAACTCCACCGGGGAATGGGGGAACCCTGCCCACGGGTTCTCCCCCCACGACGTCGCACCGCGCCGGCGGCCTGCATCAAATTTCTTGCGCCGCCCGATCGCCTGATGGATAAGCCGCACACCTCGCGGCGACACGCAGGCGTCACTCCGGTGACAGCGGGTCGAAGCAGTCACGGTGACGAGAAGTTGACATTCTCCGATCCGATTCTTAGATGGTTGCCGCAGCAGGACAGTGGATCAGCGGGCGTTGAGGGTGTTGGAGCGGGTTGCCGCCTCATGAGAGGCGGAGCTGGTAGCGGTGGCAGCCGGGAAGCAGAAGCTGCAAGTAGGGCGGTTGACACGAGATGCGGCGGTGGTAGAAGCCGCGCCCCTCGCTTCGAAGCCCGCGCACTGGCGCGGAAGGCACTTCGGAGGGAGCGCAGGACCGACAAGGAAATAGGGCAGTCAACGAGCGGGTTGACAGCGAACGCGGCGAAGAGATAGAAGCCGCGCCCCACCGAAGAGTAAGCAGTCCGGCAGGCAACACACGGACGGCGAGCGGTGAGGAAGCTGACAGCAAGCAGGTTGACAGGGAACGCGGCGCTGAAGTAGAAGCCGCTCCCCTTCGAAAAGAAGCGGCGGAAGTCACTGGACGGCGCCGACGAACTTCGAAGCAGCCCGCAGGACGCAAAAGCGAAGTTGACGCTGACTGCGAACTGAAATAGAAGCTGCAACCCCGCCGGTTGAAACGAAACCGGCGAGAAGCACGGTAGCAAAAGTCGCGAAGCAGGACAAGCGGCTCGGTCTTTGAAAACCAAATAGCAAGCCCAAGCAGTAATGGATTGCGGA
>NZ_JBKGHJ010000173.1:0-15571 GCF_046520365.1 Corallococcus sp. 4LFB | reverse complement strand
TGCCGCCAAGGCCCCGGCCCCTCGCGCCGTGCGCCCCGATCCCGCCGCCATGGCCCGGGCGGTCCGCGACTTCCTCACCGCCGCAGGGCTCGACCTCCAGGACGTGAACCTGGTGGACACGCCCACGCGCGTGGCCGACGTGTGGGCGAACGGCTTCCTCGACGGCTACGGCCGCACGCCCGAGGAGGTGCTCGGGAAGACGTACCCCGCGCCCGCGGACTCCTCCGGGGAGCTGGTGGTGGTGACGGACCTGCGCTTCCATTCCATGTGCCCGCACCACCTGCTGCCCTTCACCGGCCGCGCGCACGTGGCCTACGTGCCGGGTTCGCGCGTGGTGGGCTTCGGGCGGATTGGCGCGCTGGTGGACTCCTTCGCGCACCGGCTCATCCTCCAGGAGGACCTGGCCCGGCAGGTGGCGCGCGCGCTCGCCCGCGTGCTCGGCAGCCCCGCCACCGCCTGCATCCTCGAAGCAGAGCAGGCGTGCCTGCGGCTGAGGGCGGACCACCAGCGCGACGCCGTCACCCACGCGGAGGCCTATGAAGGGCGCCTGCGCCGCGACGGCCCCCTGCGCCGCGAGCTGTGGGCCCGCCTGGGGGCACGGCCGGGGACGGGAAGATGAACCCCGCCGCCCAACGCTTCGAACGGGTGGCGCCCGAGCGCGTGGCGGAGGTGCTGGAGGCCCTGGCGGGCGTGCTGTCCGAAGGCCAGGTGAAGCGCGACGCGGACACGCTCGACGCCTACGCGCGCGACGAGTCCGACAGCGGCGTCTACCAGCCCGACGCCGTCCTCCTTCCGGAGACGACCGCGCAGGTGTCCGCCATCTTCAAGGCGTGCCAGGCGCACGGCGTGCCCTTCACCCCCTGCGGCGCGCGCAGCGGCAAGAGCGGTGGCTCGCTGCCCCTCAAGGGCGGCATGGCGGTGAGCCTGGAGCGCATGAACCGGATCCGCTCCATCTCCACGGAGGACCTCACCGCGGTGGTGGAGCCCGGCGTGGTGACGGGCGACCTGATGAAGGCGGTGGAGACCCAGGGCCTCTTCTATCCACCCGACCCGAACTCCTGGGAGTTCTGCACCCTGGGCGGCAACGTGGCGGAGAACGCCGGCGGCCCGCGCGCCCTGAAGTACGGCGTCACGCGCGACTACGTCATCGGCCTGGAGTGGGTGATGCCGGATGGCGAGGTGCTGCGCGTGGGCCGGCGCACCATCAAGGGCGTGGCCGGCTATGACCTGGTGGGGCTGTTCGTCGGCTCCGAGGGCACGCTCGGCGTGGCCACCGAAATCACGGTGCAGCTGATTCCGCTGCCCCGCCAGGTGATGACCGCGCTGGTGGTGTTCCCCTCCGTGCTGGAGGCGGCGCGGGGCGTCTCCGCGGTGCTCGCCGCCGGCATCCTGCCGCGCTGCCTGGAGCTCATCGACGAGGTCGCCGTCCAGGCCATCGTGCACCGGGGCAGCTTCCAGTTCCCCCCGGGCGCGGGCGCCGCCCTCATCGCCGAGGTCGATGGCAACACGCCCGAGGGCGTCTTCGCGGAGCTCCAGCTGCTGGGGGGCATCTGTGAACGGCACGGCGCCACCCAGACCCTGGTGGCGCAGGACGAGTCCCAGCGCGAGAAGCTGTGGGCCGCGCGGCGCGTGATCTCCCCGGCCCTGCGCGCGCTCAAGCCAGCCAAGATTTCCGAGGACATCGTGGTGCCCCGCTCGAAAATTCCCGAAATCATCGAGCGGCTGAAGAAGCTGGGCGGGGAGCTGGGGCTCACCGTGGCCACGTATGGCCACGCCGGTGACGGCAACCTGCACGCCAACATCCTCTACGACGGCCCCGCCCAGCGCCCCCTCGTCGACGAGGCGCTGCGCCGCATGCTGATGCTCACCGTGGAGTTGGGCGGCACCATCACCGGAGAACACGGGGTGGGGCACGCGAAGCGGGAATATCTGGCGCTGGAGCAGTCGCCCGCGCTGCTGGAACTCCAGCGCCGCCTGAAAGCCTTTTTTGATCCATCAGGCCTGCTCAACCCCGAGAAAATCTTCCCCGCCGCCAGGCGTTGAAGACTCCGTGGCCGGAAACGTAGGTGCTGTCCCACCCGTCGCGTCGCACGCGTCCAATGGCCCGGAAGGGCGAGCGCGTGACGGGCTTTTGACAAGGGTAAGCGGGCGAAATGCCCTTCTTGGAAGGAATGAGAAACCCTTTCCGTCGTTGCGCGTCCTAGTGACAGATGGACGCGGTTCGTCGGGGGATTCATCGCGTCCGGCAGTTACGAACGGAAGGACGGGAAATCATGGCCAACTCGACGAAGTACGCGGCAGAGGGCCTTTCGCATTACCTGCGTCACCTGGGCGGGCACCAGCAGCTCACGCGTGAACAGGAGTACGAGCTGGCCCGCCAGGCCCGCAAGGGTGACGAGAGCGCCCGACAGACGCTCGCCAGCTCCAACCTCGCTTTCGTGGTCGCCGTGGCGAAGAAGTTCGCCAACCGCGGGGCCCGCCTGGACGACCTCATCCAGGAAGGCAACGTCGGCCTCATGAAGGCCATCGAGCACTTCGACCCGAAGAAGAACGTGCGCTTCGCCACCTATGCCGTCTGGTGGATCCGCGCCTACATCACCCGCTACCTGAAGGACAACCGCAGCCAGGTGCGCGGCGGTGAGGCGGAGCGCGGCAGCATGGTGGACTTCTCGCTGGACGCCACCATCGACGAGGAGGGGGAGACGACCTTCCTCGACCGCATCGAGGACGGCGGTCCCTCGCCGCAGGAGACGTTCCTCTCCCGCGAGCAGGACACCGAAATCCAGGAGGCCCTGGCCAAGGTGCGCAAGCGCATTGGCGACCTGGGCTGGGACATCCTCCAGGAGCGCCTCACGCAGGACAAGCCGCTGACGCTGGAGGAGCTGGGCCAGCGCTGGGGCGTGTCGCGCGAGCGCGTGCGCCAGGTGGAGCTGAAGACGAAGAACTTCCTGGAGCGCTACCTCATCGCGTTCAATGAGAACGAGGAGCACACCGCCACGGCCGACGCGGCCTGAAGCGGCGGGACCGCGACTGTTGCATCGGTGACGGGGTCTGGCGGGGTGTTCGCACCTTGCCGACCCCGTCTTCTTTTTTGCCGCGCTGCGTCTGGCGCGTTCGGTTGATGGTGGGCAAGCGTGCGTGCTAAGGCATTTCGATGCGCTTGAAATTGCTTGCCCTTTGGGTGCTTTGGGCCATCCCGGCACACGCCGCGGATCCCGCGCTGCTCGACCAACTCGACGCGTTGTACGCCAAGCGTGGCGACGCGGAGTCGGTGAAGGCGCTGGACAAGGAGGTGTCCGAGGCGCTGAAGGCCGCGCCGGACGACTTCGACCTGGCGTGGCGCAAGGCGCGCATCCTCCAGTGGCAGGCGGACGGCGCCCCGGAGAAGAAGCTCAAGATGGTCCTGGGCAAGCAGACCTGGGAGGCCGGGGACAAGGCCGCGAAGCTCCAGCCCGCGCGCGTGGAGGGCTACTACTACGCCGCCTGCGGCATCGGGTCCTACTCGCAGGCCGTGGGCATCATGAAGGCGCTGGGGGACGGCCTGGAGGGCAAGTTCAATGAGCGCCTGGACACCGCGCTGAAGATCGACCCCACGTACGAGTACGGCGGTCCCTGGCTGGTGAAGGGGCGTTATTTCTATGAACTGCCCTGGCCGAAGCGCGACCTGGACAAGTCCGTGGAGTACTACCAGAAGGCGATCGCCAAGTTTCCGCAGTCGCTGCGCGCGCACTACTACCTTGCTGAGACGTTGCTGAAGGACGGCAAGGCGAAGGAAGCGAGCGCGGCCATTCAGAAGGTCAAGCAGGGAAGCACCGCGTACAACCCCGCGGAGGGGCAGCGCGTGCAGCAGTGGGCCAAGAAGGTGGATGCCGACATCCAGGAGGAGCTCAAGTGAGGGCAGAGAGTCAGGTCACGACGGCTCCCGCGGCGGGCGGGACGCAGGAGCAGAACCTCGTCCAGTTGCTCGTTCAGCGGGCCCAGAACGCCTCCAAGGTGGGCGTCACGCACAAGAAGGACGGGCGCTGGCAGGACGTCACGTACGCGCAGGTGCTGGAGGACGTGAAGGCGCAGGCGGCGGGCCTCATCGCCCAGGGCGTCCAGCCCGGGGACCGGGTGGCCATCTTCGCCAACACCAGCCTCCAGTGGATCATCGCGGACCTGGCCATCAGCGCGGCCCAGGCTATCACGGTGCCCATCTACGGCTCCAACACGCCGGATGAGTGCCACTACATCCTGAACCACTCGGAGACGAAGCTCCTGCTCGTCGACTCCGACGAGAAGGACGCCAAGCAGGCCGGGCGCCTCTCGCGCGTGCGCTCCAAGCTGGCGAGCATCCCGTCGCTCGAGAAGATCGTCGTCTTCGAGGGCCCCGTCTCCGGCGACAAGGAGCTGACGCTCGCGGACATGGTCGCCTCCGGCAAGGGCCACCCGCAGGCCACCGAGGCCGCGTTCGCCGAGCGCGTGGGGCAGGTGAAGTCGGACGACACCAACCTGCTCATCTACACCTCCGGCACCACCGGCGCCCCCAAGGGCGTCATCCTCACCCACGGCAACTGGGCCTATGAAGCGAAGGCCACCCAGGCCATGGGCATGATGAAGCCCGAGGACTCCGTCATGCTGTTCCTGCCCCTGGCGCACGTGTTCGCCCAGGTGGTGAAGGCCGCGTGGCTGTCCATGGGCTTCCGGCTCATCATCGCGGAGTCGGTGGACAAGCTGCTGGCGAACCTGGCGGAGACGCGCCCCACGGTGCTGCCGTCCGTGCCGCGCGTGTTCGAGAAGGTCTACAACAACGTCGTGGCCAACGGCTCCGCGGCCCCCGGCATGAAGGGCAAGCTCTTCAAGTGGGCCTTCGGCCTCTTCGACGAGTACGCCGAGGCCAAGGGGCAGGGCCGCGAGTACAGCTCGCTCCAGTTCTCCCTGGCGAAGAAGCTGGTGTTCTCCAAGGTGCGCAAGACGCTGGACGAGAAGCTGGGCGGCAACATGCGCATCTTCATCTCCGGCGGCGCGCCGCTGTCCCGGAAGATCGCCTACTTCTTCGACCTGCTCGACCTCAAGGTGCTGGAGGGCTACGGCCTCACGGAGACGAGCGCCCCGTGCAACGCCAACCGGGTGGAGAAGATCAAGATCGGCACCGTGGGCCCGCCGGTGCCGGGCACGGAGATCAAGATCGCCGCGGACGGTGAAATCCTGGTGCGTGGCCCCTGCGTGATGAAGGGCTACTACAAGAACGAGGAGGCCACCAAGGAGGTGCTGGATCCGGACGGCTGGTTCCACACCGGCGACATCGGCGAGGTGGACTCCGACAACTACCTGCGCATCACCGACCGCAAGAAGGACATCATCGTCACCGCGGGCGGCAAGAACGTGGCGCCGCAGAACATCGAGAACACGCTCAAGACCTTCCCGCTCATCAGCCAGGCCATGGTGTACGGCGACAAGCAGCCGTACCTCGTCGCGCTCGTCACCGTGTCGGAGGATCCGGCGCGCAAGCTGCTGGAGGACAAGGGCGCCCCGGTGGGCAGCTACGAGCAGAACTCCCAGCGGCCGGAGATCCGCACCGCCATCGAGGAGATCTTCAAGAAGGTGAACGCGGAGATCCCTCCGTACTCCACCATCAAGAAGTTCCAGGTGATGACGGCGGACTTCACGCAGGAGTCCGGCGAGCTCACGCCCACCCTCAAGGTGAAGCGCAAGGTGGCCAGCCAGAAGTACATGAAGTTCATCGACGCCATGTACGCCAGCGGCAAGGGCGGCGGGGACTGAGGCACGCCCCAGGCGCACCCCCGTGACTTCAGGTCGCGGGGGGCGCGCCCGGCTGAAACGCCCGACGCCCGTCCATGGCCGCTTGAGAGCGGACCAGGGTACGGGCGTCACGGGTGAACGGCGGTGATGTACTTTTTTTGCGTCGGGGGCGGGGCCTTCCCGGGCCCACCCGGACGGCGTCAGGCGTTGTGGCTGGGCGACTTCGCGGCGGCGACGTCCTTGTCCACGCTGGAGGACGCGGACAGCGTGCCGGGCTTCTTGTCGCTGGCGTCGTCCTTGTCGTCGTCGCTGGAGAAGCCGCGCTTGAAGTTGCGCAGCGCGCTGCCCAGGGACGAGCCCAGCTGCGGCAGCCGCGAGCCGCCGAACAGCAGCAGCAACGCCGCGAAAATCAGAAGAATCTCAGGAAGCTTCAAACCCATGGCTTCGCTCCTCGCGAAATGCGCGGGGGAGCATACCGGTGGGAGGTGGGTCGCGCTAGCAACTCCCGCTTCCGCGACTCACGCCTGCCAGCCCGCTGGATGCCCGAGTTCTTCCGACAAGGACACCGGCAGCGTGAGGAAGAGGGTGGTGCCGCCCACGTCCGCCTGGGCACCGACCTGGCCGCCATGGGCCTCCACCTCCTGCCGGGCCAGGAAGACGCGCAGCGGATCCTCCAGCTTGCGCTCGCGGAAGGCGCGCTCCTCGCACTGGAAGACGGCGGTGATGTCCTCTTCCGGAACGGCCGCGCCGTCGCGGCGCACCTCCACCCGCACCTCATGCCCCAGCCGGGCGGCGCGCACGTGGAGCGACTCGCCGGGCTGCGCGCGTCCCAGCAGGTGGTGCACGAAGGCCTCCACCGCGTGCTGGATGCGGCCCGCGTCCACCGCACGTCGGCAGCTCCGGCAGCTCGTCCAGCACCAGCGCCACGCTGGCGGCGGAGGCGGCGGCCCGCGTGCGCTCCACCGCGGCGTCCAGGATGGGCAGGAGCGGCTGGCGCTCGCGCTCACACGCGAGCGCGCCCAGGTCCGCGCGGCTGGAGTCGAAGAAGTCCTGGGCGAAGGAGAGCGCCCGGTCCGCGTTGCGCAGGATGGTCTCCAGCCCGCGCTGCGCCTTGGGCTCCAGCGGGATGCGCCCGTTGAGCAGCAGCGCCGCGTACGAGCGGATGTTGGCCAGCGACCCGCGCAGGTCGTGCGACGCGAGCGACAGGTAGCGCACGCGGTCCGCCACGCGCTCGCCGGTCATCGAGGCCCGGGACGAAGCCTGCCCCTCGCTCCAGGGCACCGGCAGCGCCCACACCAGCCGTCCGCCGTCCTCCAGCGGCTCCTCGCCCACCAGCAGGGTGCGGTCCTCGCGCTCCCACAGGTTCCGCTCGCCGTCGCGCCGGCGGAAGCCCGCGGCGGCCATCAGCCCGTCGATGCCCGCCGCGCCCGGAGCGGGAGGCAGGGCCTCCAGCCCCAGGTAATCCAACAGCAGGGGACCGAGCAGGCGTGGCGTCCCCTGGCGGGGCAGCAGCGCGAGCCCCGGTGCCGCCTCGTTGCTCCCAGGTGTCTCCCCCATCCACGTCACGCGGACCTCCCCTGCCCGTGCCTCGAATCACCGGAAGGGTGGGCAGTGACTGTCGGTTTTGCAACGGGCTCCCGCTCTGGGGCGAAGGCCCTTAATTTCTTGCGCCAGGAGGGCCGCTGATGGTGGATGATCGCCCCTTGGTAGCGGTATCGAGGAGACACCTCTGACCTCGCTCAACGCACAGCACACTGGCGCACCCGTGGTTCTGGTCGTGGACGATGATCCCGACATCCTGGAGGCCCTGTCGGAGATCCTCGAAGCCGAGGGCTTCGAGATCCGCCGGGCCCGCAACGGCAAGGAGGCCCTGGAGCGCCTGGAGCCGGACCCTCCCCACCTCATCCTGTTGGACTTGATGATGCCGGTGATGGACGGCTGGGAGTTCGCCCAGCGCATGCGCCAGAAGCCGGACTTCGCGGCCATCCCCATCATCGTCCTCAGCGCGGACCGCAACGTCGGCAGCAAGGCGAAGGACATTGGCGCCATGGGCCACCTGGCCAAGCCCTTCGAGCTCAACGACCTGCTGTCGATGGTGCGACAGTCGCTCAGCCCCCCGGTGGACACCTCGCGCGTCTGAGGCGCCGCACAGGGCCGTGCTTGACCCGACGGTGGGGCGCCATTACGGTCCGCGCAGGCTTGATTCACCAATCAACGCTGATCAAAGGAGCGAGTCATGGCGACCGCGAAGGAAATCATCGAGACGGAGATCCCCAACCGGCTGCAGGCGAAGCCTGAGCTGGCGAAGGAGATCAACGCCGTCATCCACTTCGACGTCTCGGGTGAGGGCGGCGGCAAGTGGACGCTGGACACCACCAAGTCCGAGGGCTGGGTGTCCGAGGGCATCAACGGCGCGTCGAAGATGACGGTCTCCGTCAGCAACGACGACTTCGTGAAGATCACGGAGAAGAAGCTCAACGCGCAGATGGCCGCCATGCAGGGCAAGCTCAAGTTCAAGCCCATGGACATGGGCCTCGCCATGAAGCTGGCGAAGCTGCTGGGCTGAGCCTCTCCGTATCGTGTCGTACCGACGGCGCGTCACCCTCGAGGGGACGCGCCGTCCGCATGTCTCCACCTCCCCCTGGAGCCCCCTTTCATGCCTGAGCCGTCTTCCCCTCTCGCCGGCCTGCGAGTGCTGGACCTGTCGCGCCTGTTGCCCGGCCCGTACGCGACGCTGGTGCTGGCGGACCTGGGCGCCACGGTGGACACCGTGGAGGATCCGGACGTGGGGGACGCCACCCGCCACATGCCGCCGCACCGCGACGGCGAGGGCGCGCTCTACTACGGGCTGCACCGCAACAAGCGCTCGCTCACGCTGAACCTCAAGACGCCGGAGGGCCGCGACGCGCTCGTGCGCCTGGTGTCCGGCTACGACGTGCTGGTGGAGAGCTTCCGCCCCGGCGTCATGGACAAGCTGGGCGTGGGCGAAGCGGTGCTGCGCCAGCAGAACCCCCGGCTCATCTACTGCGCCATCTCCGGCTACGGCCAGACGGGGCCGGACCGGCTCAAGGCGGGGCATGACCTCAACTACGTGGCCCGCGCGGGCCTGCTGGGCTACGGCGGCGAGCCCGGCGGCGCGCCCGCGTTCCCGGGCGTGCAGGTGGCGGACATCGGCGGGGGGAGCCTCTTCGCGCTGGTGGGCATCCTGGCCGCGCTGTACGAGCGCGAGCGCACCGGCGTGGGCCGCTTCGTGGACGTGTCCATGACGGACGGCGCGCTGGCGTTCCTCCACCTGCACCTGGCCTCGCGCCTGTTCATGGGGAAGGAGGGCGCGCCGCTCCAGCGCGGACGCGAGCCGCTCAACGGCGGCTATCCCAGCTACGGCCTGTACCGCACCGCGGACGACCGCTGGCTCGCGGTGGGCGCGCTGGAGCCCAAGTTCTTCGGCGCGCTCTGCGCGAAGCTGGGCCGCCCGGAGCTCCTGGACGACGCGTACACCGGCGGTGAAGCCAGCTCTCGCGTGAAGGCGGAGCTCACCCGCGTCTTCGCGGGCCAGCCCCTGGCGCACTGGCGCGAGCAGCTCTCCGGCGCGGAGTTCTGCGTGGAGCCGGTGGCGGAGGGCGACGAGGTGCTGGCGGATCCGCAGCTGCGCGCGCGCGGCCTCTTCGTGGAGGCGGAGGATGCGCAGCGCGGCATCCGCGTCACGCACCTGCTCACGCCGCTGCGCATGGGCGACGTCGCGCTGCGTCCACCGCCCGCGCTGGGCCAGCACTCGCGCGTCATCCTGGAAGACGCGGGTTTCACCGCCGAGGAAATCTCGCGCCTGATTGCATGAGTACCGCGTGAAACGACCCGTGAAGGCGGGTTCGTAAGCGGATCCGAAGTGACCCGTTGCTGATTGACAGCTCTGGGGCCACAGTTAGATCTTTCCTGTTTTCTGACTGGAAAATCGACTTTCAAGCCCTGGGAAGGAAGGTCCCCCGTGCCCGACGCGCAGGAGCTCGAGTCCTACATCCGAAAGAAGTTCGCAGAAAACGTGGGTCTCACGGAGGCAGAGCTTTTCTCCGAGGACCTGAGCCTCTCGGCGCTGATTACACGCTCCGAGCGGATGACCAACAGCGTGGACTTGATGGAGGCCTTTGCCCGCACGTCCAACGGGCTGCGCAAGGACTTTGGACTGCGGGTGCGCCTGCCCGCATTGTCCCTGGATACCCCCGTGTCGAAGGTCCTGGCGGTATTCATGGGCGAAGTCACGAACCCGGAGCGAAAGTCGGCATGAGCGTCCTGGCGCGAAGCCTCGAGCACGAAGCAGCGACCGTCGCCTCCTCCCCCCTCCCGCCGTCCGAAGGCCGCCCGGCCATCCTGTTGGAGCTGTACGAAGCCCTCACGCAGCGCGGCCTGTCGCTGGTGGACGTCACCTGGGAGCAGCAGCGGCTGCACGAGTCGCGGCGCTGGAGCGTGGTGGAGCTGCTCTCCCAGGTGGACTTCACGCGCATCGGTGAAGCCGACCGGCACCTGGTGTGGAACGCGGGGCGCGCGGAGCTGACGACGAAGCCGGGCGCGGACCGGCTGGAGCGGCTGGCGGACCTGGAGTGCCGCCGGTGGCAGGAGACGAACCCCACCGTCGCCGCCATCATGCAGGCGTGCGGCACGTGGAGCCGCTACTGGAACGAGGAGGAGGCGCACCACGAGACGGCGTTCAACCGCCTGTCCACGGTGCTGCGGCTGGAGCCCGTCACCGACGCCACCTTCATCGAGTTCCGCAAGGTGTTCCCCGACGACGACATGCTGCGCACGCTCACGCTGCTGGCCATCTCCGAGGTAGTGGCGGCGGTGGACTACGGCCAGTGCGCGCAGAGGGTCCAGGCCCCGGGCCTGCGGGCGCTGTTCAAGCAGGTGGCCGCGGACGAGGTGCAGCACATGACCTACTTCGTCGCCTTCGCGAAGGCGCTGGTGGACAGCGGCGCGTACAAGGCGAAGGAGGCGTTCGCGGTGGCGCACCTGTTCCTGCGCGACGGCGGCGAGGTGCACGGCAGCAAGCGCGAGCGCGTGGAATCCCGCGACACCCACGTCAACTGGTGGGATCAGCTGGAGCACCGCGAGGGCTTCTACGCGCCGGACGCGCTGCGCAAGAAGGAGCAGCTCATCTTCCACGCCCTCAAGCGCATCACCGGCCTCACGGTGACGTCGCGCGAGGAGGTGGAGGACACCTGGATGGACCTGGTCGGGTGCTGATGGGCCTGGGCCACGACCTCCAGTCCGTCACGGAGCTGGAGGCCGCACGGGCCCTGCGGGAGCCGGACGTCTTCTTCACCGCCGCGGAGCTCGCCCACTTCGAGCGCGCGGCGAACCCGGAGCAGAGCCTGGCGGCGGGCTTCAGCGCGAAGGAGGCCCTCTTCAAGGCGCTGCCCGCCGTGGACGGCTGGTTCTGGACCGACGCCGAGCTCGTCCACGACGCGCGGCACGCGCCGCGCTTCCGGTTCCACGGCACGCTCGCGGCGCACGTGGCGCGCGAGGGCCTGCAGGTCGCTGTATCGCTGTCGCATAGCGGAGGGTTCGTCTCGACCGTGGTCCTCGTGACGCGCGCTCCGTCCCCCTGAAGTCGCTGCCGCCCCCCCCGGCAGCCAGAAGGACATCTCCCCGTGCACTTCCAAGAGTCCTCCCTCACGTTGCGCGTGCGTCCCAACGACCTGGATGTCCTGGGGCACGTGAACAACGCCACCACCCTGGAGTACCTGGAGGCCGGCCGCTGGGCCTGGCTGGAGCGGCAGGGGCTGACGCGCGGCGGGCCGGTGGTGGCGGTGGTGTCGCGCGTGGAGGTGGACTACCGCCGGGAGATTCCCCCGGGCGACGTGGTGGTGCACACGGAGCTGGAGTCGCCCGCCGCGGACGAGCTGGAGGAGGACGGCCTCAACTACCGCGCCCGGTTCCGGCAGCGCGTGTTCCTGGCGGGGGACGGGCCGCTGGCGGTGGAGGCCCTGGTGAGCGTGGCCTTCCTGGACGCGCGGGCCCGCTCACTGGCGTCGCTGCAGCAGTTCCTGGACGCCGCGCGCGTCCCGGCGGCCACCACCACCCAGGAGTCTCTCCCATGAGCACGAACGCGAAGCCGGAGTTCGCCTCGCAGGAGTTCTGGGTCCCCACGTCCCAGGAGCACGCGCTGCACGTCGTGGAGGCGCGCACGTCCGCGACGCCCGCCTCCGCGCCCGGCATCCTCTTCGTCCCGGGCCTGTTCTCCGACGGCCGCTTCTTCCTGGGCGGGCAGGGCGACGGGCCCGCGCGCTACTTCGTGGACGAGGGCTGCGTGGCCTACGTCGCGTCCCTGCGCGGCCATGGCAAGAGCCGCTGGCCCGCGAAGCGCGCGTATGACTGGAGCTTCGACACGTACGTGCGCCACGACCTCCCGGACCTGGTGCGGGCCGTGCGCGCGCGCCACCCCGGGCCGCTGTTCCTCCTGGCCCACAGCATGGCGGGCTACGCGGCGCTGGCGGCGCTGGGGGTGGACCCGTCGCTCCAGGCGTCGCTGTCCGGCGTGTGCACGCTGTCCTCGGCGGTGAACGACTTCAGCGACGGCGGGTTCAAGAAGCGCTTCCAGCTGGGCTTCTCCTCCGCGGTGGCGGGAGTGCTGGGGCGCTTCCCGGCGAAGGCGCTGAAGCAGGGGCCCTGGGACGAACCCGCGGGCGTGATGCGGCAGTTCACGGACTGGGCGCCCACGGGCGCGTTCCGCAGCGCGGACGGCGCGACGGACTACTGGAGCGCGCTGGGCCAGGTGACGCTGCCGGTGTTCGCGGGCGTGGGCGCGGCGGACGCGTTCCATGCGTCACCCCCGCGCGCGCAGAAGCTGGTGGCCCACCTGGGCAGCGCTCGCAAGGAGCTGGCCGTCCTGGGGCGCGCGCAGGGGCTGAGCTGGGAGGCGGGCCACTTCGACGTGGTGCGCGGAGAGCGCGCCCGCGCCGAGGTGTTGCCCCGCGTCCTCACGTGGATGCGCCAGACGGCGCCCGCGCACTGAAGAACCACGAGGAGGGGAGAACAGCATGCTCGACATCATCCAGCGGCTGGAGTCGGCGGATCCGCGACGCGGCCTGTTTCTCTACGAAGACTTCGTCGGCCCGCCGGAGTTCGTGCCCTACCGGGAGTTCGCCTCGCGGGTGGCCGGGGCGGCGGAGCACTTCCGCGCGCGAGGCATCACGCCGGGCACGCGCGTGGTGCTGCCCTTCGAGACCTCCTCGCCCGTCATCTTCGCGTTCCTGGGGCTGATGGAGCTGGGCGCGGTGCCCCTGTCCGTGAAGCCGTACATCCTGAGCACGCCGAAGGGGCCCTACCGGGACTTCCTCGCGCGCATCCGGGAGCGCTACGGCGCCGCGCTCGTGCTGGACGCGCCGAGCCTGGCCGGGCTGGAGCTGCCCCTGGAGCGGCTGCCGCTGCCGCCCGCGGGGGCGAAGCGCTCGGGCGTGAAGCTGCGCGAGGTGGCGCCGGGAGAGCTGGCGTTCGTGCAGTTCTCGTCGGGGTCCACGTCGTTCCCCAAGGGCGTGCCCATCACCCAGGAGAACCTGGCCGCGAACCTGCGGATGATCACCCGGCACGACGGCCGCACGTCCGAGGACCGGGTGACGAGCTGGCTGCCGCTGTACCACGACATGGGGCTCATCGGCGGGCTGCTCACCTGCCTCGCTGTGGGCAACGACCTGCTGCTGTCGCAGCCCGCCTCGTTCCTGATGGACCCCATGGGCTGGCTGGAGCTCATCTCCTCCGAGAAGGTGATGGGCTCCGTCATCCCCAACTTCGCCATCGACTACGCGCTGAAGTCGCTCAAGTCGGCGGACGCGGACGACCTGAAGCGGCTGGACTTGTCGCGCGTGCGCAGCATCTACCTGGGCAGCGAGCCCATCAACATCCCCAACCTGGAGCAGTTCCTGGAGCTCCTCGCCCCGTGCGGTCTGCGGCGCGACGTGTTCATGCCCTGCTACGGCATGGCGGAGACGGTGCTGATGGTCGCGAGCGTGCCGCCGGGCCAGCCGGTGCGCGTCATCACCGCGCCCAACGGCCAGCCCGCCATCTCCGTGGGCCAGCCGCTGACGGAGTTCGAGGTGCGGCTGCGCGCGGAGGACGGCCGGGTGTGCGGCGAGGGGGAGATGGGCGAAATCGAGCTGCGCGGCGGCAGCCTGGCCCCGTCGTACTTCCTGGACGACCGGCCCCTGCGCGGCGAGGAGGGCTTCTACGCCACGGGCGACCTGGGCTTCCAGAAGGGCGGCGAGCTCTTCATCACCGGGCGGATCAACGACCGCATCAAGGTCAACGGCCAGAGCTTCTTCTCCGCGGACTTCGAGCAGGCCGTGGAGCGGCTGCCCTTCATCCGGCCGGGCCGCACCGCCGTCATCCAGGTGAAGGGCCGCCTCGTGGTGCTGGCGGAGGTGAACCACCCGTCCGCGCTGGAGCGCCTGGCCGAAAGCCGCAAGCAGGTCTGCCAGTCGGTGCTGGAGACGGTGGGCGTGACGCTCGCGCAGGAGGACGTCCTCTTCATCCGCTACGGCCAGCTCCAGAAGACGAGCAGCGGCAAGCTCCAGCGCCGCGCCATCACGGAGGCCTACGAGCAGGGCCGCATCCGCACCGTGACGCCCATGGAGCTGCGCGCGGACCTGCTCCAGATGCGCGCCCAGCGGCTCGTGCTGGGCTCGGTGATGGTCGCGCGGCAGCGGGGCCGCCGGTGGATGGCCTCCGGGAAGGCCGCCCTCTCCGCGGGCCTCCAGCGCCTGCGGCCCGGCGGACAGCGTCAGGACGGGCCTGAGGTTCGGCCGACGCTCGGGCCGACGCCCGCGCCGACGCCTGAGCTTCACCGGGCCTTCGCGGAGGCCCACAGGTCCCAGCCGCGCGCCGCGTGGCACGCATCGCCCACCAGGTCCAGGGCGAGCTGGGGCTGCGTCCGGGCCAGGCCTTCCGTGTCGCGGAAGGCGCCGGTGGCCTCCAGCCGGAGCGTGGCGCTCTCCAGCGCGGCACGCGCCTCCTGCACCGCGCGGGCCTGCGCGGGCGTGGGCTTCCAGCCCGTCTCGTCCCGGTAGCGTCCCAGCGCCTCCAGGAAGTGGCCGTAGAACTTCACCATCTGCACCAGCACCGGGACGCGGTACGCGGGCGCGGCGGTGAGCGCGGCCTCGTACTGCCGCGCCTCCGAACCCAGCCGGTACACCAGCACGTCCACCTGCGCGTCCAGCCGCGAGCCCCACGCCTTGCGCACGGCGGGGAAGCGCGCCCAGCCCGCGACGGCCTGGAAGAAGTGGAGCCCGCCACACGGGTGCGCGTAGATGCCCTGCTTGTTCTTGGGCACCTGGGGGAGGCCCGCCTTCATGCCCCGGGCCAGCTCCGCGTTCGCGGACTCCAGCGTGGCGAGCGCGGCGTCCATGAGCGCGTCGATGCGCACCGTCTCTCCCGCGCCGTTGACGAACGAGCCCCCGGGCTCCAGCACGTGCGACAGCGCGTCCAGCGCCCACGCCCCATCCGGCGAGGCGGCGAGCGCGGGACGGAAGTCGTGCTGGAGCGACGCCACCAGCTCGCGCAGCGTCACCTTGCCCCACGCCGCGCGGAACGTGTGCGAGCGCGGGTAGCCCGCGAGCAGGAAGGTCTTCACCTGGAGCGCCGGGTGCGGCTCCACGGGCGTGCCGTCCGGGGTGAAGGCGTCGAAGAAGTAGCGGGCCGTGGCCCCCGCGTCCGGGGCGTCGCGGCGCAGGAAGCCCGCGACGATGGCGTCCGGGGCCGGGCGGCCGTCCCGTGCGCGGAAGGCCTTCCCGTCCAGGTCCATGCCGTGCGCGAGCGCCCAGGGCCGGGAGGGGTCCGCCGCGTG